>CANRMF010000030.1 GCA_947631665.1 uncultured Lachnospiraceae bacterium
ATATCTGCAATGTACAGGCAGAGGAATCCACCAACTATACGATTAAGGTAAATTTGGGGACAAATTGTACGACCATTTATAATAAAAAAGGCAAGGCTATCAAGGCGATGATCTGTTCTCCGAGTTCTGAGAGCCCGACGGGCACCTTTTATGTGCCGGTAAAATACCGCTGGCATGAAATGATTGGAAACTGTTATGCCCAGTACTGCACCAGAATTACGACAGGAGTTTTATTTCATTCCGTCTGGTATTACAAAAACGGAGACAAGTCCACGATGTCTGTCGCCGCTTATAATGTGATGGGGCAGAAGGCTTCGCATGGCTGCGTAAGGCTTCTCTGCAAAGACGCAAAATGGATTTACGACCACTGCGCCGTCGGCACGAAGATACAGATTTTCTGGGGCTCTAAAAAAGACGACCCGCTGAAAAGACCGTCGTTTATGCCGATTCGCAACGGAAAGTTTACGGATTGGGATCCGACAGACCCAGATGTACATAATCCATATAAAAAGACGAAGCCGACCGTAGAGCCGATATCGCCTACGATTGAATACGGCGCAAAAATAAAAAATCTTTCCAGTCTGGTTACGGTTTCAGACGGCATGGGAAACGAACTTGAAAAATCAGACGTTACGATAAAGACAAAGGGAAAAATCAACACGAACAAACTTGGTTCTTATAAAATCACTTATACGATTAAAGACCTTGTCGGCAGAAAAGGAAAGAAAACCGTCAAATTTAAAGTGGTCGATACGAAAGTGCCGGTAATCAGCGGAGCGAAAAACCGGAAGAACGTTGCGATGGGCAATACGCTTGATGTAAAGACAGGAGTTACGGCAAAGGCTGTTTCCGGCAAAAACCTGACCTCCAAAATAAAAATTACCGCAAAGCGGGCAGGAAAAAAGGTTGCGGTACGCGCCGGAAAAATCACGTTCCAAAAGAAGGGAAAATATAAAATCACCTATAAGGTCAAAGGAAGCAATAAGAAAACCGCGTCTAAGACAGTGACCTATCAGGTTACAGACCAGAGAGTAAAGTTTGCACTAAAAGCGTCCGAAGTGAAGATTACGGAAGGAGCGTCTTTTGACGCGTACAATTATATTTCCTCCTTAACGACTTATCGGGGAGTGAACTTAAATAAAAAGAAAAATGTCATTGTAATGGGCGTCGTAAATACAAAGAAAGCGGGCGTCTATACAATTACATACAAGGCGCAGCAGGGGAAAAAGACTTATACGGCAGTGACAAAGAAATTGAAGGTTGCCGTAGTGAAAGCAGCGGCAAAACCGCAGACGCCGACAACGCCGGAACAGACGACTTCTCCTGAGCAGACAGCACCGCCGCAGACGACATCTCCTGAGGGGACGACAACGCCGGAACAGTCAACGCCTGAGGGAACGACGTCGCCGTCAGAAAATACGACTGCAAATGTATAATAAATAATTTACGGAAAATGCGTGTGGTTTGTCCGCGCGTTTCCGGATTAAAGGAATGTAAAATGTTTGAATACAATACAGTTGTGGGATACAGCCGGTTAAACAGGCAGAAACAGGTACCGCCACATGAAATTGTAAATTATATGCAGGACTGCACCACGTTTCATTCTGAGGCTGTGGGCATGGGACTGCAATATATGGAATCCATCGGTAAAGCGTGGTTGTTAAAGGCATACCATATCGTGCAGGAGGAACCGGTCAAAATCGGACAGAAAATCACAGTAGGGACGTCGCCGGCTGAATTTCGGGGCACTTTTGGCGAACGGCAGTTTTATATCCGCGACGAGGCGGGAAATTATCCGGTGCGCGCAAACAGTCTGTGGATTTTGATTGATACGGCAGTCCGCAGTCCCATACGCATTACCGACGAAGACAAAAAAGCGTATCCTACGGAAAAGGTTTTTGAAGACATTGCGGTCAACCGGAAGCTGAAATTATCTCCGGAAAGGACGGAAAAAGGCGTTTTTCCGGTGATGAAAACTTATATTGACAGCAATGGGCATATGAACAATGCGGAGTACCTCCGGCTGATTGAGGAAATTCTGCCCGAAGACTTCCGGTGGAAAAATATGGAAATTGTTTTTCACAAAGAGGCGATGGAGGGCGAGCAGATACACGCATTTCTTCATCACGAACCGGAGGGACTGGGCATCAGTTTTGAAAACCGTCAGGGAGAAACGCTTACCACGATTAAAATGCAGTAACAGGGAGTTCATCAAAGAACTCTCTGTTCTTATCATGTTATAGGATAGAAAGAGAAAGTATTATGGAATTAGGAAAATTGCAGACGTTGGAAATTGTCCGCGAAGTGGATTTTGGTGTCTATCTCGGCACAAAAGAGGAGCAGGTGCTTCTGCCGAAAAAACAGATTCCGCAGGGGGCGCAGATGGGGGACTTGCTGGAGGTATTTGTTTATCGGGACTCGGAAGACCGGCTGATTGCCACGACCAACAGACCGCTCGTGTTTTTGGGAGAAACGGCGAAGCTTCAGGTCAAAGACGTCTCAAAAAACGGAGCGTATCTGGACTGGGGACTCGAAAAAGATTTATTTCTGCCATATAAAGAGCAGACCGTCCGGCTTTGCGCGGGCGATTGGGTGCTGGTCGGAGTTTACGTCGATAAAAGCGGCAGGCTTTGCGCTACGATGAAGGTTTACGGTTATCTGAAATCGGGCACGCCTTATGAGGCGGAGGATATCGTGCGGGGCACTGTATACAATTATAATCCGCAGTACGGCGCTTTTGTGGCGGTGGACAATCAATATCATGGGTTAATTCAGAAAAAAGAGCTGACAAAGCAGGTTTCTGTCGGTGAAGAAATAGAGGCGAGGGTGCTGGCTGTGCGGACAGATGGAAAACTGGATCTTGCCCTGCGGAAAAAGGCGTATTTACAGATTGAGGACGACGCGGCGGAAATTCTCCGTTTCATGGAAGCAAACGGCGGAAAACTGGATTATACGGATAAGGCAAAACCGGAAATTATCCGGCAGGATTTCCAGATGAGCAAAAATGAATTTAAGCGGGCTATTGGCAGATTGCTCAAAGATAATAGGGTTTTTATTGGTGAAAATAAGATATTTTTAACGAAATAAATTATATTGTATGCAAATTTAACAAAGTTTGATTTGTTATTTTGTGTATTTACAATATAGCATTTTGCGCCATTATATTTTAGAATAAACTCATTGAAAAAGCGGTTGACCGTTTATATTTACTAGGAGGAAGAAAAAATGGCAAGTTTATCTTTAAAGAATATCTGTAAGGTTTACCCGAACGGATTTCAGGCAGTAAAAAATTTCAATCTCGAAATCAAAGACAAAGAGTTCATTATCTTTGTAGGGCCGTCAGGCTGCGGTAAGTCCACGACGCTCCGTATGATTGCCGGTTTGGAAGAAATTTCATCTGGTGAGTTATATATCGGAGACAAGCTGGTAAATGATGTTGAACCGAAGGACAGAGATATTGCGATGGTTTTCCAGAACTACGCTTTATATCCGCATATGACGGTTTATGATAATATGGCGTTTGGTTTAAAATTAAGAAAAGTACCAAAGGCTGAGCAGGAAAGATTAGTTAAAAACGCAGCAAAAATTCTTGATTTGGAATCATTACTTGACCGTAAGCCAAAGGCTTTATCCGGTGGTCAGAGACAGAGAGTGGCAATGGGACGTGCTATCGTTCGTGATCCGAAGGTATTCCTGATGGACGAACCTCTTTCAAACTTGGACGCAAAATTAAGAGTACAGATGCGTGTTGAAATTGCAAAAATTCACAAGAGCTTAGGCGCTACCATTATTTATGTAACGCATGACCAGACAGAGGCTATGACGCTTGGTACAAGAATTGTCGTAATGAAAGACGGCGTGGTTCAGCAGGTAGATTCACCGAAGAACCTGTATGACAAGCCGGTGAACCTGTTCGTTGCAGGATTTATGGGTTCTCCACAGATGAACTTTATTGATGCGGAAGTTGAGCGTGTAGACGGTGTGATTAAACTTCATATCGGACAGGCAAGGACATACATCACCGTTCCGACAGAGCAGGCTGAAAAGCTTGTCGAGGGCGGATATGTTGGAAAGACCGTTGTGATGGGTATCAGACCGGAAGATATTCATGATGAGGAGAGCTTCATCGAAATGTCACCGGAAAGCTCATTTAAGACGACTATCAGAATTTATGAGCTGCTTGGCGCAGAGGTTTATCTGTACTTTGATCTTGAAGGATTTGAATGTACGGCAAGAGTAAATTCACGTACCTCCGCAAGACCGGGTGATGAAGTTACGATGGCTATGGATCTTACAAAACTTCATATTTTTGATAAAGATACAGAAAAGGTTATTACAAACTAGACCTTAAAACCATAAAAAAGCGATACTTTCGGGTATCGCTTTTTTTATATCATAGAAAATTCCTCTGAATTTCCTGTGATATAAAAATGCCCCGCAAATCTGCCCTGAAATTCGGGGAAAGTATGAACTTTACGCTTGTTTTTTAGCAATAACTGGTTTAAAATATAAATTGAAGTTTTATCGGAATTTTTTGCGCGGTAAAAAGCGCGTTTTAAGGAGAAATATATGCTTTCTAATCAAATTTTGCAGAATACGATTGAGGGAATCAAAAGTATTTCGCGGGTAGACATTTATGTGGCGGATACGGACGGAAAAATTGTCGCAGGCACAGGGACTTTAGGCGAGCAGTTCGGCTCTGCCATTGCTTCTTTTGTGGCGTCGCCGGCGGATACCCAGTCCGTACAGGATTATCAGTTTTTCAAGGTGTATGACGAAAGCCAGTTAGAACTGGTACTCATTGCGCAAGGCACCAGCGACGACGTTTTTGTTGTCGGCAAATTGGCGGCGTTTCAGATACAAAATCTTCTGATAGCGTATAAAGAGCGGTTTGACAAGGACAATTTCATCAAAAACTTACTGCTCGACAATTTACTTCTCGTAGACATTTACAATCGTTCCAAAAAACTGCATATTGATGTGGACGCCAGAAGATGTGTCTGTATTATCGAAACAAAAAATGAAAAAGACAGCATTGCGCTCGAAGCAATCCGGACGCTGTTTGCGGGACAGAAAAAAGACTTTATTACGGCGGTCGATGAAAAGAGCATTATTATCGTAAAGGAACTGGAGGACAAGCAGGGATATCAGGATATCGAAAAGGTATCCAAGATGATTGTGGATATGCTCAACACTGAGGCGATGGTTGAGGCGAACGTAGCCTATGGCACGATTGTCAATGAAATCAAAGAAGTGTCCCGCTCCTATAAAGAGGCAAGGATGGCGCTCGATGTTGGAAAAATTTTCTTTAGCGGGAAAAACGTCATTGCCTACAATAATCTTGGAATAGGAAGACTGATTTACCAGCTTCCACTGCCGCTCTGCAAAATGTTCATCGAAGAAATTTTCAGTGGAAAATCTCCAGATGAATTTGATGAGGAGACGGTTTCGACCATCAACAAATTTTTTGAAAACAGCCTGAATGTTTCAGAAACGTCCCGTCAGTTATATATTCACCGGAACACACTTGTATACCGGCTGGACAAGCTGCAAAAGAGTACGGGACTGGATTTAAGGGTGTTTGAAGACGCAATCACGTTTAAGATTGCCCTGATGGTCGTTAAATATATGAAATATATGGAAAATAACGGGTTCTAAAAAGTGAAAGAAAGTCGTCGGGGAAAGAAATGCAGAATATTTCTTTCCTTTGATTTGTCTTTCACTTTTAGTGCGTTTATATAAGGAGACGAGAGATGATTAAGATTGAAAACGTCAGCAAATTTTACGGGAATGGCGCGCCTGCGCTCAACAACCTGAATTTGGAGATAGAGGACGGAGAATTTGTTTTTGTTGTCGGGGCCAGCGGTTCCGGAAAATCCACTTTTATTAAATTACTGTTAAAGGAATTAGACCCGACGGAGGGACAGATTATTGTAAACGATATCAATCTGTCCAAACTGAAATCGCGGGGAGTATCCAAATACCGCAGAAATGTAGGCGTGGTATTTCAGGATTTCCGGCTGCTTCAGGACAGGGACGTATACGATAATATTGCCTTTGCGCAGCGGGTGATTGGCAAGCCGCAGGGTGAAATCAAAAAGAACGTCGCAAAAATGCTGTCGCTGGTAGGACTTTCAGAAAAATACCGTTCCAACCCGAATGAACTTTCAGGCGGCGAACAGCAGAGAGTCGCTTTGGCGAGGGCTCTGGTCAACCAGCCGGATTTTCTGCTGGCAGACGAGCCGACGGGAAATCTGGATCCGGAAAATTCATGGGAAATCATGAAATTATTGGAAAAAATAAACGAGCAGGGCACGACCGTTATTGTAGTGACGCACAATCTCGATATTGTCAAAGCGATGAACAAGCGGGTAATTACAATGAAAAAAGGCGTAAAGATTAAAGACAGCAAGGTGGTGGAGTAGACGATGAATGTACGAACGACAGGGTTCTGTCTGAAGCAGGGCTTAATCAATATTAAAAGAAACAAATTATTTTCTCTGGCGTCAATCGGCACGATTGCGGCATGTGTATTTCTAATCAGCGTTATTCTGGCCATTATTATCAATGTCAATTACATGGAAACCTACGTCGAACAGAAGGTTGGAATCAACATCTTTTTTGAAAAGGGAATTTCACAGGAAAACATTCAGTCCATTGGAGAAGTCCTCAAGTCCAACGGCAAAGTGAAAGAATTTACCTATACGTCCGCTGAACAGGCGTGGGAAAATTTCAAACAGGACTACTTCGGGGAGCACCCGGAACTGGCGGAAGGCTTTAAGGACGACAACCCATTGGCGGACTCCGCTTCCTATAAGGTCTTTCTCAATAATATTGAAGACCAGCAGAGTTTTGTGGAGGAAATGCAGAAAGTAGCGGGAGTGCGGGAGGTTCAGTATTCCAGCACCACACAGAACGCGCTCTCAAATATCGGAAAACTTTTGGGATACGCATCGGCGGCGCTGATTGTCATTCTCTTGGGCGTCGGCATTTTCCTCATCAACAATATGGTCATGATTGGTATTTCCGTCAGAAAGCAGGAAATCAAAATCATGAAACTGATTGGAGCGACCAACCGTTTTGTACGCGCGCCGTTTATCTTGGAGGGCGTCGTTATCGGGGTCATCGGCTCCGTACTGCCGCTTATTTTAATGCGGATTGCTTACAGCAGAGTTATTGAGGCGATTATGAACCGGTTCGGCGTGTTGGGAAACAATATTCCGTTTGCCCGCGCACAGGAGGTTTTTGCCGTTTTAATTCCTTTGGGATTGGGGATTGGCGTAGGTATCGGACTGATTGGCTCTGCGATATCTATCCGCAAGCACCTGAAGGTTTAATCAAAACATACAGTGAGCGCAATGACGGACAGACGGCTGCGGCAGGTTTGTTCAAAACAGGGATTTAGGAGGATTAAAATGAAAAAAATAAAAAGAAGAATGGGGTTATTTCTGATTTTTGTCATGATGATTTCATCAACCGGCGTGGTGTTTGGTGAAGTGGGACAGGAGCAGAAAAATAAGATTTCAGAAATTGAAAGCGAAAATAAAAACTTAGAAAAAAAGAAGGAAGAAGCGCAGGCTGAGGTCAATAAACTGGAAAGTCAGGTGGCGGATATCAGCGTCACTTTAAATAATACAAATGCAAAACTGGCGTCAACGGAAAATAAAATTGACAGTGCCGAAAAGAAACTGAAAAAAGCGCAGGAGCAGGAAAACAGCCAGTACGACAGCATGAAAGTGCGGATTCAGTATATGTATGAAAACGGAAACACGCAGATGATTGATTTACTGTTTAACTCTGACAGCATTACGGATTTCATGGACAAGGCAGAGTACATCACTGAGCTTTCCGAGTACGACCGCAATATGCTCAATGAGCTGGTGCGGACGAAGGAAACCATTGCAAATACGAAAAAAGAACTGGAGACAAAGAAAAAAGAACTTGTTTCATTGCAGAAGCAGCAGAAGGATTCCATGAACCAACTGATTGCGTTATCTGCGTCCAAGCAGAGCGAGGTAGATTCTTATAATGGCATTATTCAGCAGAACGAGGCGGCAGTAGAGGATTTGGAAGCCGAAATCGCGCAGATGGAGAAACAGGCTGCGGAGGAGGAATCCCGAAGAATTGCGGAGGAGGAATCCAGAAAGAAAGAGCAGCAGGAAGCAAACAATGGAAATAAGGGAACTACCACACCGGTCACACAAGCGCCGGTAATCAATACAAGACATACCGGTACCGGCAGTTATTCATGGCCGTTGCCGGGACAGCATACCATCAGTTCCAATTACGGCGATACAGACGGACGTTCTTCCGGACATAACGGAGTGGATATTGCCGCGCCGGCAGGAACGCCGATTGTTGCGGCATGTTCCGGAACTGTCGAGTGGGCGAATTACAGCAGTTCTGCAGGAAACTGGGTAGGAATCAGTCATGGCGGCGGAATTACGACCGTCTATATGCACATGTCGGCGATTGCGGTTTCCGCCGGACAAAAGGTCAAAGAAGGACAGACCATCGGCTATGTGGGAACTACAGGCTGGTCTACCGGCAACCATCTGCATTTCGGGGTGCGTGTCAACGGAGCATGGGCAAACCCATGGAACTTTTTAAAGTAGCGGTGAGGAGTTTGCATGAATAATACAAAGAGCAGATTTGCAGCGGGGTTTGCGCTTGGAATTGTGGCAATGGCTGTTGTTGTCTGCGGGATAGCCGGAGGTCTTTATCTGGCAAAACAGGATCGCAAAAACAGCGCGGTAAATCAAAAAACAGAATATAAGATGGAACTTCTGGAAACCCTGATGCGCAGTTATTATCTGAAAGATGTTGACCGCCAGAATATAGAAAACGGCATTTATAAAGGTATGCTTGCCGGCTTGGGAGATCCGTATTCTGCCTATTACACCGCAGAGGAATACCGGATATTGACGGAGAGCAACTCCGGTACTTACTGCGGCATTGGCGCTTCCGTTTCTCAGAACAGCAAAACAGGAGTGATTACCGTTGTCAGTGTGTTTCAAAATACGCCGGCACAGCGCGCGGGACTTCAGAGTCAGGACATTCTTTTTAAAGTCGGAAATGAAGCAGTCACAGGTATGGATTTGGATACGGTCGTGTCAAAGATTAAAGGGGACAACGATACGGAGGTACAGATTACAATCTGTCGTGACGGGCAGTTTCAAACCATTTCCGTCCAAAGGGACACCATCACCGTTCCGACCATTGAGTATCGAATGGCTGATGAAGCAAATAAAACAGGATATATCCGGATTTCGGAATTTAATGAAGTCACCTGCGAGCAGTTTATCGCGGCAGTCGAAGACCTGAAAAAACAGGGCATGAAATCGGTGATTTTTGACGTGCGAAATAATCCCGGCGGTCTGTACAAGGCGGTCTGCGATACTTTGGATTATATTCTTCCGGAAGGAACGCTCGTTTACACTGAGGATAAATATGGACATCAGGAAAAGATGACGTCAGACGAAAAATGTCTGGATATGCCGATAGTGGTTTTGCAAAATCAAAACAGCGCCAGTGCTTCGGAAATATTTTCAGGAGCTATTCAGGATTTCGGCGCGGGCACGATTGTGGGCGAGACCTCTTTTGGCAAGGGAATTGTACAAACGATTATTCCGCTCAGCGACGGTTCTGCAATTAAACTTACGATACAGAATTATTTTACGCCAAATGGGAAGAATATTCATGGTAAAGGGATTGCGCCGGATATACAGGTAGAGGATAATGCGCAGACGCAGTCGGACGAGGTATTGGAAAAGGCGGAAAGCCTGTTAAATGGAAATGAAAATAAAGAAAATAAAAAGAATTTTCAAAACAATGAAACTGGCGAAAAAAATCGGGCTCAAGAAAACAATGAAAATAGTAAAAATAATAAGAGCAGTCAGAAAAAAGTAAAAAATTCAAAAAAGAAAAAGTAAGCTGTCGAAGAAAAATAAATGATAACCATCAGACAGTCCGAAAAGGATTTAAAGAAAAGAGGCAGACGTATGAAATTATTGACGTTGATTTTAAAACAGACGCACCTGATCAGCGACTTAAACGAGGAGTTGAAAAATATCGGGATTCATCATGGCACGATTATTGACGCAAAAAGTATGACGAACGGACTGCAGGCGTGGTCGGACGATTCACTGTTAATCGGAGGAATTTTGCGCCGCGCAAAAAATTTCGAGTACAACGAGGAATGTAAGATTTTGATGTTTATTTTGCAGGAAGAACAGATTAAGCCATGTATGGAAGTGATTGAGCGTGTGATTGGCGATATTACAAAGCCGGGCACAGCCATCATGTATACGACGCCGATAGATTTTGCAGAGGGACTGGGTGATTAAAAAATGGATACGAAATACATACTTTTAATCTACTTGACGGTAGGTTTGTTTTTATGCCTGATTGCAGGAAAGATTGTAAAACAGTTTAAACTGCCGAATGTCACAGGCTATATTTTAATGGGGCTGCTCGCGGGAATCGTGCTCGGCACCCATCAGATGGAGAGTATTTTCGGCGCGGACGTTGCGCAGGAGATGGTCAGCAAATTTGACGTCATTAAAGACCTTGCGACAGGGTTTATCGCTTTTTCCATCGGTTCGGAATTTGAATTCCGTTATATCAAAAAACTTGGAAAAGCGCCGATTGTCATTGCCTGTCTGGAATCAGCGGGAGCGGTCGTGTTTGTGGCGGGAATGATGTTTCTCGTCACGAGGGATATCCAATTGTCGCTGGTCATGGGCGCGATTGCGGCGGCAACCGATCCGGCGGCGACGATTTTAGTTGCCCGTCAGTACAAGGCAAACGGGCCGGTTACGCAGACGTTAATTCCTGTCGTTGCGATTGACGACGCGACGGCGCTGATGATGTACGGCATCTGCGTGGCGCTGGCAAGAGCGTTTACAGGCCATTTTTCGATGATGACATTATTCGATCCAATCAGGGAGATTTTCGGCTCGCTGATTTTCGGTATCTTTTTAGGGATTATTTTTTCGGTACTCATCAAATACTATACGGGACGGGGCAACCGGCTGGCAATTACGATTGCAATGATTTCCTTATGCGTCAGCATTTCCCATATTGAAGCGCTCTCTTTTTCACCGCTTCTGGCGTGTATGGCAATGAGTATCACCATCGTCAATGTTTCCCACTTCTGGGAACCGGTGTTTGAGCAGTTAGACCGTATGACGCCGCCGGTATTTATGCTATTTTTCTTTGTGACCGGCGCGGGTATGGACGTTTCCATTTTACCGTCCATCGGAGTAATCGGACTCGTTTATATTGTATTTCGTGTCGTCGGAAAAATTGCGGGCGCATTTCTCGGCGGAAAAGTTTCCAACGCGCACCCCAATGTACAGAAGTATCTTGGCATCGGACTGATTCCTCAGGCGGGCGTCGCGATTGGTCTTGCCATGATGTGCGGCAGCGTCGTTCCGGCTTACGCGAAGCAGATTACTGCGGTAGTCGTCTGCGGCACGATTATTTATGAGTTAATCGGGCCGGTGATGACCAAAGTGACGCTGACAAGGATTGGAGAAATTAAAGAGTAAAATCAATTTAGAACCTGCCGGCAGACAGAGTGTTCTGAGTGGAATTAGAACCCGCCGGCAGACAGAATGTTCTGGGTGAAATTAGAACCCGCCGGCAGACAGAGTGTTCTGAGTGAAATTGGAACTCACCGGCAGACAGAACGTTCTGAGTGAAATGGAGCAGCGAGATGGAAGATATGGAGTGGAGAGAAAAAAAGTTTTCTTTTTTCCAGCATAAGGAATGTGAATATTTTCCCTGTCATCAGGTCGGGGACATGAAAAATTTCAACTGTCTGTTCTGCTTCTGCCCGCTCTATGCGCTTGGGGAGCAATGCGGCGGGAATTTTCAGATTTTGGAAAACGGAATAAAGGATTGCAGTGCGTGTACCATGCCGCATCAGAAAGAAAATTACGGCATGGTGATGGAACGGCTGCAACGCCTGAAACGCGAGGTTTGATTATGGGAATCTTTAAACTGCACAGCGAATATCAGCCGACCGGCGACCAGCCACAGGCGATTGAAAGTCTGGTCAAGGGATTTCAGGACGGAAACCAGTTTCAAACGCTGCTGGGCGTGACCGGTTCGGGCAAAACGTTTACGATGGCAAATATCATTGCGCAATTAAATAAACCGACGCTGATTATCGCGCATAATAAGACGCTGGCGGCGCAGCTCTACGGCGAGTTTAAAGAGTTCTTTCCTGAAAATGCGGTCGAGTATTTTGTGTCCTATTATGATTATTATCAGCCGGAGGCGTATGTTCCGAGTACGGATACTTACATTGAAAAGGATTCCGCCATCAACGACGAAATTGATAAACTGCGCCACTCGGCGACGATGTCGCTGATGGAGCGGAAAGATGTCATTATTGTCGCGTCGGTTTCCTGTATTTACGGACTGGGCGATCCGATAGATTACAAAAACATGGTGATTTCCCTGAGACCGGGCGCTGTCAGGGAGAGAGATGAAATTATCCGCAAACTTATTGAAATCCAGTATGACAGAAACGATATGGATTTCAAGCGCGGGACGTTCCGCGTGCGGGGCGAAAATCTGGAGATTTATCCGGCGTCATACACAGACAGCGCGGTGCGGATAGAGTTTTTTGATGATGAGATTGACCGGCTGGCGGAAATTGATACGCTGACCGGTGAGGTAAAACGGTATTTAGAGCATGTCGCGATTTTCCCAAATTCGCATTATGTGATTCCTCCGGATCGAATGGAAGGCGCCATCAGGGAGATTGAGCGGGAGTTATCCGAACAGGTGGCGTATTTTAAATCAGAGGACAAGCTGATTGAGGCGCAGCGGATTGCAGAGCGCACCAATTTTGATATTGAGATGCTTCGGGAAACCGGATTTTGTTCGGGCATCGAAAATTATTCCCGCATTATGGCGGGGCTGAAACCGGGAGCAACTCCGCATACGCTTATCGAATATTTCGGAGATGATTTTCTCATTATGATTGACGAGTCGCACATCACGCTGCCCCAAATTCGGGGAATGTACAACGGCGACCAGTCGCGCAAAACCACGCTGGTTGATTACGGCTTCCGGCTTCCGTCTGCGAAAGACAACCGGCCGCTCAAGTTCGAGGAGTTCGAGAGCATGATTGACCAGATGTTGTTTGTGTCCGCCACGCCGGGCGATTACGAGGCGGCGCATGAGCTCAACCGCGCGGAGCAGATTATCAGGCCGACGGGACTGCTTGATCCGGCGATTTTCGTGCGTCCGGTGGAAGGGCAGATTGACGACCTGATTACGGAAATCAACCGCGAGGTCGAAAAACATCACAAGGTTTTAGTGACGACGCTGACCAAGAGAATGGCGGAGGATTTGACCGATTATATGCGTGAGGTCGGGATTCGCGTCAAATATCTCCATTCGGATATTGACACGTTGGAGAGAGCGCAGATTATCCGCGATATGCGTCTTGACGTTTTCGATGTGCTGGTCGGTATCAACCTGCTTCGTGAAGGACTGGATATTCCGGAGATTTCGCTGGTGGCGATTTTGGACGCGGACAAAGAAGGGTTCCTGCGTTCCGAGACGTCGCTCATTCAGACTGTCGGCAGGGCCGCGCGTAACAGCGAGGGACACGTCATTATGTACGCGGATACAATGACGGATTCCATGAAAAATGCGATTGACGAAACTGCCAGACGGCGCGAGGTGCAGCAGCAATATAACGAGGAGCATGGCATCACGCCGACGACAATTCAAAAGGCTGTCCGCGACTTAATCAGCATTTCAAAAGAAGTGGAACAGAAAATTGTCGATATTGAAAAAGATCCGGAATCTATGGATTATAAAGAATTAAAGAAATTGATTGATAAAGTTCAAAAGAAAATGGAGCGCGCTGCGGCCGAACTCGATTTTGAAACGGCAATTGAAATGCGCGACCGGCTGGCGGAATTGCGCAGCCTGCAGGAACAGCAGAAAAGATAGGTCTGCGTTCTGCTTCAAGCCTGCGATTTGCGCGCAGCTTACAGAAGCAGAAAAAAGGATAGGGACGGACATACGTATGGATATAAAGAAGTTTATAAAAATCAGAGGTGCGCATGAGCACAATTTAAAAGGCATTGATATTGATATTCCGAGAGATGAGTTTACGGTCGTCACCGGACTCAGCGGTTCCGGCAAGTCGTCGCTTGCCTTCGATACGATTTATGCGGAGGGACAGCGCAGGTATATGGAGTCGCTTTCTTCTTATGCCAGACAGTTTCTTGGGCAGATGGAAAAGCCACAGGTGGAAAGCATTGAGGGACTGCCGCCGGCAATCTCCATTGACCAGAAATCGACCAACCGCAATCCGCGTTCCACAGTGGGGACGGTAACGGAAATTTACGATTATATGCGTCTGCTCTACGCGAGAGCCGGCGTGCCGCACTGTCCGAAATGCGGAAGGGAGATTAAAAAACAGACGATTGACGAGATTGTGGATCAGGTAAAAAAACTTCCGGAACGCACAAAATTCATGGTGCTTGCGCCGGTCGTGCGCGGGAAAAAGGGGCGTCATGAAAAGGTGCTGGAGAGCGCAAAAAAAAGCGGTTATGTCAGAGCGATTGTGGACGGCAATTTGTACGAACTGACCGAAGAAATCAAACTGGAAAAGAACAATAAGCATAACATTGATATTGTGATTGACCGGCTGAGTATCCGCGACGGCATTGAAAAACGTCTGACGGATTCCATTGAAAATGCGCTGAAGCTGGGCAACGGACTGATGAACATTGAAATCATTGACGGCGAGCGCATGACGTTCAGCCAGAATTTTGCCTGTATCGACTGCGGAATCAGTATTGACGAAATCCAGCCGCGCAGTTTTTCTTTCAACAATCCGTTCGGCGCATGTCCGGACTGCTTCGGGCTCGGATATAAGATGGAGTTTGATGTCGATTTGATGATTCCGGATAAGAGCCTCAGTATCAACGAGGGCGCGATTGTAGTTTTGGGGTGGCAGAGCGCCAATAAAGAGGGCAGTTTTACCAATGCGATTTTGAAAGCGTTATGCAAACGGTTTGACTTTGATTTGGACACGCCTTTTGAGGATTATCCGGAGGCGGTGCAGTATATTTTAATTTATGGGACGGACGGCGTTTCCGTTCCGGTGCATTATCGGGGACAGCGCGGCGAAGGCGTCTATGATATCGCCTTTGAGGGACTTGTCCGCAATGTGCAGAGGCGTTACCGCGAAACGAGCGCAGAGTCCACGAAAGCGGAGTACGAGACTTTTATGCGCATTACGCCCTGCAAGACCTGCGGCGGCCAGCGTTTAAAAAAAGAATCGCTTGCTGTGACCATCGGCGACAAAAATATTTATGAACTGACCGATATGTCGATTGTCGATGAACTGGACTATCTCGGACAGTTGAAGCTGAGCAGTACCCAGCAGAAAATCGGCAGGGATATTTTAAAGGAAATCAAGGGCAGATTAAACTTTTTGAAAGACGTCGGGCTGGATTATCTGAGCCTGACGAGAGCGACCGGCACACTGTCCGGCGGCGAAGCGCAGCGGATCCGTCTGGCAACCCAGATTGGTTCGGGACTGGTCGGCGTGGCTTATATTATGGACGAGCCGAGCATCGGCCTGCACCAGAATGACAACGAAAAACTTTTAAAAACGCTGAAACACCTGCGCGATTTGGGAAATACGCTCGTCGTTGTAGAGCATGACGAGGATACTATGCTTGCGGCAGATTATATCGTCGATATCGGGCCGGGAGCCGGTTCGCATGGCGGAGAAGTCGTTGCTACCGGTACGGCGAAGGATATCATGAACAATCCGGACAGTATTACCGGAAAATACCTGAAAGGGGAGATTACGATTCCGGTGCCGTCAGCCCGTCGCAAACCAAAAGGCTGGCTGAAGATTTCAGGCGCGGCGGAAAATAATCTGCGCAATATTGATGTGAAAATTCCTTTGGGAGTATTCACCTGTGTGACCGGCGTTTCCGGTTCGGGAAAGAGTTCGCTGGTCAATGAAATTCTTTACAAGAGCCTTGCAAGGAAACTGAACCGCGCGCGGACAATCGCGGGAAAGCACCGGAAGATAGAGGGAGTAGAGCAGCTTGACAAGGTCATTGATATTGACCAGTCTCCGATTGGCAGAACGCCGCGCTCTAATCCGGCTACCTATACGGGAATGTTTGACCTGATTCGGGATTTGTTTGCGACGACAATGGACGCGAAAGAGCGCGGATACAAAAAGGGGCGTGCTCCGGCGACGGAATTTTGAAAGTAGAAATGCACTTTTTACCGGACGTCTATGTGCCATGCGAGGTCTGCGGTGGAAAGCGGTACAATCGCGAGACGCTCGAAGTCCGGTATAAGGGAAAAAATATTTATGATGTTCTTGAAATGACGGTGGAAGAAGCGCTGGACTTTTTTAAGAATGTCCCAAAAATTTACAACAAAGTAAAAACGCTTTATGATGTCGGTCTTGGTTATGTGAAGCTGGGGCAGCCGTCCACGACGTTGTCCGGCGGCGAGGCGCAGCGGATTAAACTTGCCACAGAGTTAAGCCGGAGAAGCACCGGAAAGACGATTTATGTCCTTGACGAGCCGACCACAGGACTGCATTTTGCAGACGTTCACAAACTGGTAGAGATTTTGCACCGCCTGACGGAAGAAGGAAATACGGTCGTGGTCATTGAGCACAATCTCGACGTCATCAAAGTGGCGGACTATATCATTGATATGGGGCCGGACGGCGGCGACCGCGGAGGGACTGTGGTTGTGCAGGGAACTCCGGAGGAAGTGGCGCAGCACCCGACCAGTTATACCGGAAAATATGTCAGACGTATGCTTGAAAGAAAATAAGAAGCGTAAGCTTGAGAAGAAATGAAAAGCGTATGTTTGAGAAGAAATGAAAAGCGTATGTTTGAGAAGAAATGAAAAGCGTATGTTTGAGAAAAAAGGAAAGTGTGAAGGTATCAGTACGGGGATACTTTAGCGATTTACAAAGATGATTAGGAGTTTTGACTAAAAAATTGTTTCATAAAATTGATTTCATCTCGCAGTTTATGGACAAGATTTACGAAGATAAAAAATATGAAAAAAACTGCTTTTCATTCTGAAAAAATCGTGCTATATTCAAGGTACAAACAAAGAACATAATACCCGTACTTCTACAAAAATCAGGTAACGGTGATACTGAATGTCAATTCAGTATGGATATCGGAAAAGCAGAGAATGCTTATGAAGGGATTACAGCGGAACGGAGATGGCTGTAACGGAAGTGTGAAACAGGGATTTCGTAGAGAAAGACAAAAATCCGAATAAATATTTGAAATCGGAACAGAAGCAATGAATGTCTTTGAAAACGGAGTAGAAAAAAGAAGAAAGGAAAAAAGTAAAACCTGTGTTACCGGAGGCTGTAAAAGGAAGGTATTTGAGATATAAGGACACCCACTAAAAAGTATAGTGGGTGTTCTGTTCGTATAGGAAGGGCTCTAAAAAAAACCGGCGTCAGAAGACGCCGGTTTTAACTATAACAGTGCTTGTTTCTGCGCTTATGTAGAAACAACGATTATTTACATTCTGAGTATTTTTTCATAGATACAACCGCAATGCCCAATGCTGTGATGGTTAAAACGAGTGTACCGTTCAATGAAAAATTGCCGGTTGCCGGTGAAGTATCTGTCGTATTCGGCTCGCCGGTCGTGTTACCGCCGCCGCCTTCACCGGTCGAATGTACTTCCTGCGTAGGAGCTACTGTACCAGTAGGACTGCCTGCGGCAAGACAGGTCAATGAAAATGCAAATACTATCGTTACAGTTAATAATAAAGTAATAATTGATTTCTTCATAGTGTTATCCTCCATATTATATGAAACCCTAACAAGTATATTATACATAATAAATTGAAAATTACAAATGTTTTATTGAAAAAAACTTAATTTACCGGAAAACTAATCAATTCTCGTATAATAAATATCCAAAATAGTTTCAAAAAATGCTTCCTGATTGATAAAGTATTCTGCGGAAGAATCGCCCTCTACCATTTTATATTCCCCTTCCGTTCCGAAAAACTCTATGCCTGAATAGTTCATGGCAAGTGAGGAGGCAAGAAAGACAATTTCCGTAATATCAATATTGGACACCGTATATTTTGAGGAATCCCGATAAAGTGTCAGCGGCAGCGAAAAGTCCTTTGCAACTGCCGGCGCTAATTGATTGGCAAAAGCGTTGATATATTGCTTCTGACATTCAATTCTCCGCAGGTTGTCGTCCAGCAAAGACACGTCACGACTTCTGACAAATTCCTCTGTGAGCTCGCCTTTCAGGGTGACGGGCTGCCCCTTTGTAAAACTGCCGAAAGTATATTGCGGTATGACCTCCACACCGCCGATATCGTCATTGAGAATCGGAATGGCAGATAAATCAATACCATAGTACGCGTTGATTGGGATATTGTAAATCAACCGCTGTACGGCATTCACCTGCTGCTCGGCACTAAAGGAATAACCGTCCCCGTAAGAATAAGCGAGGCAGAGCTGGTGGCTCTCCGTTCCCAAATAGTTACGTGCCTGATCGTAAAGGTTAATGTCAATCATCGTGTCACGATTTAGCGCAAGCACCTTCAGTTTTCCGTTGGAAATATCGTAAGTCAGCAGGTAAAGCGCATCTGCCTGCCCTGCCGTACCCGCTACGGCATTTTCCTTCAATTCGGTATTGTCGATACCCATAAAAAGGATTGACGCGAGATTTTCATTAAACTGATAGGTATGCCCTTTGTATCGGATAATCTGTCCGCCGTCGGAATAGTCGATGTCTGCGGGAACATTGATGTTTAAGTTGTCGTGCTTCATCATTTTGACCGAGCCGATATATCTCATCACAAAAAAAGTAATGAGTGGCAGGATAATCAGACACAGCAGGACAATCAACACCGTAATCAGAATTTTCTTCTTTTTAGACATCTTCTTTTTTTCCACAGGAGCCGGTTCATTCTCGGTGGAAGTATGATGTTTGTGGCTGTGCCTGTGGTGGTGCCGGCGCCTCCGTTCGGAAGTAATATAATCTTTTTCGATTTGTTCCCAGTTGACGTCAAAACCGGAGTTATCTTCTCTGTCAATAATGACGTTGGGTTTTTCTTTATTTTGTCTGCTCATTTGCAATCAGTACCCCCTGTACCAAGTATCTTGTATCCCCCTGCATTCTGCTGGTGCATGTGCTTAAAGTAAGAATTTTGCTTTTCTTTGTCAGGGATAATCCGTAATCTTTAAGGTTTCTCGTATTCACAACCGTAGATATCGGGTTTTCCGTATATTTAAAATAATCTAAAAGAACTTTTTTCTTTGAAAAGTCAAAGGAGTTTAATATATGCCGGTTGTCATATTTATAAGCCGAATATATCCTATAAGTCAGTTTGCGTCCCGGCATATAAATATACATGGAATCATGTTTTTTAAAAAACGAAGGATCCTCAAATTTATGCAGGGTGGCAAACATACTGCCGTTTGCCATATTGTGTCCGTACAGTACGGTCACAGGGTCGGAAAAGTCCTTTGCGTTTTGCATTTCACTGTAAATAGCGCCGGCGGACGAGTTTTCCTTTTTAATATCCCGCGTAAGGTAAAAGAAATCGTCTTCGCCGTTTGCCGGCTGCAATACAGGATAATCTATTTTCGTATCCGGAACATAAATCCAAGCGTACACGTCAGAGTTCTGCCGTTTTAACTTGTCCCAGTTGATATTGTGGTTGTCGGCATTGTTTGGCGAAATATCCGCATTGGATTCCAAAAACTGGCTGCCGTAATTTTCGTCCAATTCAAGCCCTGATTTAAAATAGGAAAGCAGGCAGATAAAAGCAATCCCAAAGAAAATCACAGTCAAAAGTCCCCAAAATATTTTTTTCTTTCTCATGGTTTGACTCCGTTAAAAAATAATCAGGATATCAAAGATATCCTTATAACAGTATATTATCTATCCAATTTTCTGTCAAAGCTTTATTTTAGCGGTGGGGAGGGGAGGCAGATATACAGTGGTATCGTACATAAAAAATGACTTTTACCGAATCCAATGATTTGAAAACGTAAAAGTCATTTTTTAAATTCTAATATTTCATTTGGGGTACATTCCAAAATATCACAAAGTTTTTCCAATGTAATGGTTGTTATATTCTTGTTATGCTTCAGATTGTAGATTGTTTTTGATTGAATTTTATGTTTTGAAATCAGCGCATATGTTGTGATGCCCTTTTTTCTCATCGTTTCCCATAGTGGAGTATAAGATACCATATTAACACCCCCTTCTCTGCTACAATTTTACGCAAAGGAAAGGCTTCTTGACTATACCGATTATTTTCGGTATAATGTCGATAAATGTCGTATTCAATATTTTCTATATTTGATGGTACAAAAATATAAAAGAGCAATGGTTTATATTTGTAACTTTAATAAGTAATTATCAGTGAAAGGTAGGTAACAGTATGAGAAAGAAAGATTTTTGTAGAAAGGTTGTAGGCTTGGGGTTGTCGGTGGCTTTTGCTTTTAGCAGCATTGCTGTCTGCAATCCTGTCAGGGTATCTGCTTACAGTATCGGAACTGATGAGAATGGATTCGGGGTAGTAACAGGGGTAAGCGAAAAATCAATTAAACAACTAGAGAGTATAAGCATCAATAGCGACCTTGAGATGTTAGATGATGTAGTTGAGAGAGCTTATAATAATAACTTTGATGTAAAATCATACATCATTAAAAGTGACAGTTCTTATATAGATAGTTCTCACTGGCAGGATTATCTTATCACTAGGGGTGATGTTTACCTCGTTATATTCGATATTGAGAAAATGGGGTATGTATATGACGAAAAGACTGGAACGTATTATCATTGTGTACAACTTAACGCATATCCATATTGGGAAAAGAGTGCAGGACTTTGGAACGGTACAACTAGAAAGATAGATGAGAACGTATACAACGACTACCGCACTGCGATAGAAGCAGCCGAGCGGAACATGGGATTTGTTAAAGGTGGTAATATGTGTGATGATGAGCTGTTATGGAACGTATACGCTTACATGGCTCAGAATATCACCTATGGTTTATCAGGCGACGGCTCTGCAGGGCAGTCAGCAATAATTGGTGTAAGAGCTGGCACCTTTGTATGTGCAGGGTATGCTAGGTTACTGAATCGATTCTGTCATGACTTTGGCATTGATTGCTACTGGATTGGCGTACATGTAGGTGGTTCTGAAAAAGAAGATCACGCCAGTAATATTATTAACTTAAATGGTAAATACTGCAATCCAGATTACAATGGAGCATGGCTATGGGAAGCTAATAGTGATTATGAAAGATATGGTTATCAAGTTGGGAATACTCCCTTTTATTATTCCTATTCCTGTCACATAGAGGGAATAGACCAACAGGCCTTGTCTACTGTATTTAGTTCAAACTTAGTTAGTGCAATCACATATTATAATCCAGAGTTTGTCAACAATTTAGCATTAGAATGGGAAATTACTAGAGGTACAGACTACTTACCAGAGATTAAAGATGGTATCTTTACTCAGTATTGTTCTTATTCATTGATATACAGTAGTGACACGAAGGAAACAATCTTTGGTGAAGGAGTAGAAAAATGTGGTTACTGTGGTAGAACTCACATCTTCCCATGGAGTGAGGATATTGAAGTACCTAAGAGGGAATACAAACCAGAGAAACCTTTAGATTTCAGTTACTCATTTAGGGCATCTGAGAGTGGATATACTTTTACTGGATATAAAGAAGGCTCTTTCAAAATTTATAAGAAGGATAAAGAAGGCGAGTATAGCGAGTATTCAGTAAAGGTTATCGAAGAAGATGAACAAGGAAACATTTTAGTGGAGAACGGGGTAGAAGTTACTAACCCTGAAAAACCAACAGTTCCAGAAGTAACAACTAAGAAACCTGAGGTAACAACTGAACCAACAACCCCTAAACCAGAGGTAACTACAAGCCCTGAAGTAACAACTAGTAAGGAAACGACTACTGAACCTGAGGCTACGACTTCTAGGGTAGTACCTAAAGAACCAACAACCAAAGACGAAGTAAAGACGACGGTTACTCCGACAACAACTACCGACAAGGAAAAAACGACAACGCCTAAGGCTGGTATTCAAAATGAAAAACTTCCTCAGCGGGTAAAAATCAACTTAAAGAAAACGAAAAATATCAGGAAAAAATCTATTGCTTTAACAATTAAAAAAGCAAGGAACGCAAAAAAATATCAGATACAGTATTCCGCAAACAGGAAGTTTAAAAAGGCAAAAATTAAAACAACTAAAAAATTGCGTTACAAAATCAGACATCTTGTAAAGGGCAAGACCTATTACATAAGGGTTCGCGGAATTAACGGAAGGACAGCCGGCAGATGGTCTAAGGTTAAGAAAATCAGGATTAAAAAGTAATGAAGCGGCATATCAGACCGCTTTTGAAATTAACAAGTTGCAATAAAATGTAAAGAAACAGGAGGAGAATAATGAAAACACTATTAAACAAATCAACAAGCAACTTATTGGTAAAATTTATTTTGGACTGTAAGCAGGGAATTATTGTGGAAGATGCTGAGGACGAAAAGATTGATTTTGTAGTGAAGGCAGATTCGGAAACATACGCTATATTTACGCGTTATAGAAATTTCCCATTGCAGGAAACAAAATCCAGAACGCTCAGGACGGACGAGGAAGAAAGAATTGAGAATATATGCAAAGACAATATGATACCGGTGATTGCATATACATTTTTTGATGAAGGAATGAACAAGATATATGTCATGATTATGACATTAAATAAAATGCAGGAACTGGTAAATGCGGATAATGTATATTTGAATCAGGTATTGCATGGCATGGACATTAAACTCGGAGTCGGCAAAATGTTTAGAGAAGAATTGTTCCATGAACTGAAAAGGGAAGTCTGTACGGCAGAGTTAGAAATAAGAAATCTGAATCAGATTTTTCAGTAAATCATATTTTTTCCGGCAAAATACTCGATTTTTTTAGGGAAATCTGTTAATCTGTATATAGTCTGTG
>CANRMF010000031.1 GCA_947631665.1 uncultured Lachnospiraceae bacterium
TCCGCGTTGGCGTACAAGAGACATTTTCCGGCAATTAACTGGCTGACGAGTTATTCGCTCTATGTGGACAATATCGGTTCATGGTTTACCGAAAATGTAGATGCCGACTGGCTTCATTTAAGACAGCAGTTGATGAGTCTGCTTCAGGAGGAAGCGGAGCTCGAAGAAATTGTAAAGATGGTCGGTATGGACGCACTGTCCGCGCCGGATCGTCTAAAGATGGAAGCAAGCCGTTCCATCAGGGAGGATTATCTGCATCAGAACTCCTTCCATGAAACAGATACCTACACATCGCTCAAAAAACAGGCGATGATGATGAAACTGGTACTGGGTTATTATGATTATGCCAAAGATGCGCTGACGGACGGCGCAAATATCGAAGACTTAATCAAACTCCCGGTTCGCGAGGCAATCGGACGGTTTAAATATACCAAAGAGGAAAATCTTGACAGCGAATATCAGAGAATTATGGAACAGTTGTCAAGAGAAGTTGCAAACACGCTGGGAAAGGAGGAAATCTAAAATGCCGAGAGAGTATAGAACAATTCAGGAAGTTGCCGGCCCGCTGATGATGGTGGAAGACGTTGAAAATGTCAGCTACGACGAGCTGGGTGAAATTGAACTGGCAAACGGAGAAATCAGAAGATGTAAAGTGCTCGAAGTGAATGGAAACAACGCTTTGGTACAGTTGTTTGAGGACTCTACCGGAATTAACCTTTCCAACAGCAAAGTCCGTTTTCTTGGAAGAAGCATGGAACTGGGCGTATCTGCCGATATGCTTGGGCGGGTTTTTGACGGACTTGGAAATCCAATCGACGACGGCGTCGAAATTCTTCCGGACGAGCGCAGGGATATCAACGGAGTGGCGATGAATCCGGCGGCAAGGAATTATCCGTCTGAATTTATTCAGACCGGTATTTCCGCGATTGATGGTCTGAATACTTTAGTGCGTGGACAGAAATTACCAATCTTTTCCGCTTCCGGTCTTCCACATGCGCAGCTTGCGGCGCAGATTGCAAAACAGGCGAAGGTGCTCGGAAAAGACGAACAGTTTGCGGTTGTATTTGCGGCAGTCGGGATTACGTTCGAGGAATCCAACTTCTTTATCAATTCCTTTAAGGAAACCGGAGCGATTGACCGGACGGTGCTCTTTATCAATCTGGCAAACGATCCTGCGGTAGAACGTATTGCAACGCCGCGTATGGCGCTGACCGCAGCAGAGTATCTGGCGTTTGAAAAAGGAATGCACGTGCTTGTCATTATTACCGATATCACAAACTATGCCGATGCGCTGCGTGAGGTTTCCGCAGCGAGAAAGGAAGTTCCGGGCAGACGCGGGTATCCGGGATATATGTATACGGATCTTGCCACATTATATGAACGTGCCGGAAGACAGCATGGAAAAGAGGGCAGTATCACGATGATTCCGATTCTCACCATGCCGGAAGACGACAAAACGCACCCGATTCCGGATTTGACCGGTTACATTACGGAAGGACAGATTATTCTGAGCAGGGAGTTATATCGGAAAGGAATTACGCCGCCGATTGACGTGCTGCCGTCGCTTTCCCGTCTGAAAGATAAGGGTATCGGGGAAGGAAAGACCAGAGCCGACCACAGTAATGTTATGAATCAGTTGTTTTCTGCATATGCCAGAGGAAAAGACGCAAAAGAACTGATGACCATCTTAGGCGAAGCGGCATTGTCTGACATTGATTTGATTTATGCAAAATTTGCCGACGAATTTGAAAAGGAATATGTATCACAGGGATATGATACCAACCGTTCGATTGAGGAAACGATGAATATCGGCTGGAAGCTGCTGTCAATCCTTCCAAAGTCAGAACTGAAGCGTATCGACGACCAATTTTTAGAGCAGTATTATCAGGGCGGTCTCAAAGAGCCTGACACTCCGTAGAGGATTGCATGAAATAATGTGATATAAACAGGAGAAGTTCTTTAGGAGGTATAGTATGGTAAATCCAACCCGAATGGAGCTCACCAGACAAAAAAAGAAACTGGTTTCCGCGACAAGAGGACACAAACTGCTCAAAGACAAACGCGATGAACTGGTGCGTCAGTTTATGGAACTGGTACAGGAAAATATGAAACTCCGGCTGAAAGTGGAGGAAGGTCTGAAAGCCGCCAACATGGAGTTTGCTCTGGCAAGGGCAGGCATGAGTCCGGAGATATTAAATACGGCGCTGATGGCAAATAATAAATCGCTTGAGATTACAGTGGATATGAAAAATGTCATGAGCGTTGAAATCCCTCAATTTTCCACAAAGAGCGATGTCAAAAGCAACGACATCTATTCGTATGGTTATGCGTTTACGACCGGCGATTTGGACGAGGCGGTCTATTCGCTGTCAACAGTGTTTGAGGATATGATAAAACTGGCGGAGATTGAAAAATCCTGTCAGCTCATGGCGGCGGAAATTGAGAAAACGAGAAGACGTGTAAACGCGCTCGAACATGTTATTATTCCGGAGGCGCAGGAAAACATCAAATACATTACCATGAAACTCGACGAAAACGAGCGGAGTACGCAGATTCGTCTGATGAAAGTAAAAAATATGGTTGCAGAAAAAGCAATCAATGAACGGCGCAGAGCGGAGTAAAAATAAAAGGGTATCTGTTTTTTAGAATAGGTACTCTTTTTTTGTGTTTCATTGAGCTTAAAAATTTATTCATGATATAATAAACGTAGCAAAATGAAAGGGTTGATATGCCTTTCGGAGAGAAAAATATATATTTATTCAGGAGGTCAAAATGAAAAAAATTTTAATTCTGGCAGCAGCGCTGGCTGCGTCATTATGTCTGTACATACCGGTTTTGGGCGCAGAACCGGAAAAGAATCTTGACATCAATAATTTCAAGGTTCTCTGGCAGGACGAATTTAGCGGCAACGCCTTAAATACGCAATACTGGACACCTCAGGTTGGAAATGGAAATAATTATGGTGTCTGGGAATGGGGAAACAACGAAAAAGAATATTATAAATCAGACAATATCAGCGTGTCTGACGGAACTTTGAAAATCAATGCAAAGTATGAGCCGAATGCGGGAAAAGTAGGCACGACGACTTATAACTTTTCTTCAGCGCGGTTTACATCTTCAGGGAAAGTAAATATCGGGCTGGGATACGTAGAGGCGCGCATTAAGATGCCGTCTGCAAAAGGTATCTGGCCGGCATTCTGGATGCTCGGAACAAATGGAAAGACATGGCCTGCCTGCGGTGAAATTGATATCATGGAAGCATTTAACACCAGAAACACATTGCAGAGCACGATTCATTACAACAGTTGGAATGGAAATGATGTTTATGTGTATGCGCAGAGAGGGGATTTGGATAAAACGGACTGGCACACATTCGGCTGCTACCGCGACGGAGAAAACTGCGCATTCTATATTGACGGACAAAGACTGATCAATTATAAAACTGCGGATATTCCAACCGGAAAAGGTTATGCAGGTCAGCGAAGTGTAATCAATGATGATTATTATATTTTATTTAATGTTGCGTGCGGCGGCAATCTTGCGGGAGGTATGCCGGACAACGATTTGAATGTCAATATGGAAGTAGACTATGTAAGATATTACCGGCAAAAGACAGCAGAAGAAATTAGTGCGGAAAAGAAAGCGGCAGAACAGTCCACATCGAATATTGGCAATGGAACAACTCCGAAAACTCCGCAGAAAACTGTGGCGCCTGCAAAAGCAAAAATTAAAAAAGCAGTCAATATTAAGAAAAGAAAAATAAAACTGACTTTAAAGAAAATCAATGGAGCGAAAGGTTATCAGGTTCGCTGGTGTGACAATAAAAAGTTTCAGGGGTATGAACAGAAGAACATTACAAAATTAAAGTATACATTGAGAGGGCTTGAAAAAGGAAAATGCTTTATTAAGGTCAGGGCTTATGTGAAGAACGGTTCAAAGAAATTGTTTGGAAAATGGTCGGCTGTAAAGAAAGTCAGGGTTAGGAAATAAATTTGATGTTTGAATAGAGAGGGTGTCTCGAAGGTCATTAGACTTTTGGGACACCTTTTTTGTTTTGTCAAAATGCAAAAAGGAAAACTGGAACAGAGATAAAAAACTCTCATGTTTTGGCAGAAAATATGCCAGTGCATGAGAGTTTTTTTGTATTAAGATTTTTTCGCAGAATACCTAATTCTGCGAAATTAGAAATTGTAAAATCAAGTAAAAACAATTAACTTTATGCCTATACCGATTTCAACTTGTAGACTGAAAACAGTATACCAAAAACAACTTAATATAACAATCTTTTTATTCAAAATCATAATTTCAAAACCAAAAATTGGAGGACTAAACAATGAAACAATTCACAAATTTAATTTATGAATGGCTGCAAGAAAAGCAGACGGAGGTATCTGCATCAACTTACATTAAATATGAAAAACTGATTAGAAACTATATAGAACCATATTTTAAAAATATTCTCTGCCGGAATATAACGGAGGATATTATCAAAGATTTCAGAAACACGCTCTTGAAGGAAAATCATACAAAATCATTATCTTCCAGCAGTAAAAGAAGCATATTGATGATAGTAAATAACAGTTGCGATTACGGTTATTGCCATCAGTTATTATCCAATCATCTTTATATCAGGCCCGGACTATCAAAAGATAAACCGCAGGTTGAAGTTTTTAATTCTAAAGAGCAAAAAAAACTGGAAATGTATGTTAATCATAATGCGGATTTATACAACAATGCAATCCTGCTGGCTTTATATTCCGGTTTGAGAATCGGAGAAATATGCGCCTTGAAATGGGGCGACTTTAATTTCAACTGTGGTGCAATCTCCATCAACAAGTCTGTTCAGAGACAGGAAATAAAAAATAGTCAGGATCACAGGAAAACAAAACTGGTTATTACGAATCCAAAAAGTTCTTCATCTGTCCGGGTAATTCCAATTCCTTCTTTCATTGTCCAACATTTTAAAAAATTCTATTCATGCGAAATAAACCAGCGTTTTTTATTCACAAACAGTTATGAAAAACCATTGGATCCAAGAACACTTCAGTATGCGTATAAGAGGACATTAAGCAAATGTGGAGTGCCATACAGAAACTTTCACTGCCTGCGACATACCTTTGCAACCAGATGTATTACTGCTGGCTGCGATATAAAAACTTTGAGCGAAATTCTTGGACATGCAGATATTAAAATCACAATGGAGTACTACTTTCATTCTTCTTTTGAATTTAAAAAAAAGCAGATAAACAAGTTGAAAGCACTTTCGCAGAATTAGGTATTCTGCGAAAAAATACCTAAGAAGGAGAATTTTGAATGAACAACAAGTTGTACATTATCATACCTGCATACAATGAGGAAGCAAACATAGGGGCAGTCATTGACGACTGGTATCCTATCGTAGAAAAGTATGGGGAAGAAAGCAGACTGGTGATTGTTGATGATGGAAGCAAAGACAACACTTATGCAATCATGAAAGAGTATGCAAAAGACAGACCAAAATTCATACCTATCACAAAACCAAACAGTGGGCATGGGGCAACTGTATTATATGGATACAACTATGCATTGGAACAGGGGGGGGTAGACTACATCTTCCAGACAGATTCAGATGGTCAGACTCTGCCGGAGGAATTCCCGCAGTTCTGGGAAGAAAAGGAAAACTACGATATGGTAATTGGCTGGCGTAATGGCAGACAGGACGGCGGTTCCAGAGTATTTGTCACCAAGATGTTAAAGCTGGTTATCAGGATATGTTTCGGGGTGACGGTAACGGACGCAAATACACCGTTCAGGATAATGAGGAGTTCAACACTGAAACAATATATAGGGCTGGTGCCGAAGAATTTCAACCTTTCCAACGTTATCATATCCGTTATCTATGCAAAAAAAGGCTGCCGGGTAAAATATATTCCTATTACTTTCCGCCCGAGACAGGGTGGTGTAAATTCCATCAATATGAAAAGAATTTTTGGAATCGGCAGGCAGGCATTAAAAGACTTTAAAGCAATCAACAAAACATTAAACAAAATATAAAAAGGCATATAGGAGATACATTATGAATAGAAAAAGAAATATAATAGAATACCTAATATTGACCGGATTCGCATTTATATATCAGTTAAGCTTTCTTAACTGGCTAAAAATATTAAAACACCATATCAATTTTGCTATAGAAGATTCTGATGTATTTCTCTGCATGGGAAAATTTACTCAGAAAGGACTTATTCCCTATAAGGACGTCTTTGACCACAAAGGGCCCGTTATTGTATTGATCAATTGGGTTATTTCCCAATTCCATAATAGTGAAATCGGTTATGTCTGGGTGCTCGCTTTCTTTATGGCATTTACCCTTGTAGGCGCTAATAAAATATTAAAATTTTATTTTAATAGAAAAATGAGTATGATACTAACATTGGTATGCTTATTGATAATCAGGGTTTACGGTTTTAGCAACATGACAGAGACTTATTGTCTTCCGTTTTTAATGTGGAGTATCTACTTTGCCATAAAATATTTAAAATCGTCGCATATTTCTAAAGAGCATAATGTATGGTATTCGTTTTTTTATGGCATTACTTTTATGGTATGTACACTTACAAGATTGACCAACGCAATACCTTTATGTGTTTTTATCTTGGTTGGATTTGTTGTGTTAATAAAGGAAAAGCAAGGCATAAATTTGTTAAAAAATATCCTGTTTTTTATCATTGGTGCTACAATTTGCTTCCTTCCGTTCCTAATATATTTTTATTGTAATGATGCAGTTTACGATATGTTATATGCAACGATTTTGTACAATATTGAATATACAGTGAACACGCCTACGCACCTGACAATAATGACAATCATAAATCATATGGTTTACGTGTTAAATCTGTTTATTGCAGCTTTAATTATTGCCGCTTATAATGTCGTTGCAAATCAGCAGGAAAGGAAGGTTGCAATATGCGTATTACTTGCTTCCATGAGTGCAATTGGATTTCAATTACAAAGTCGAATGTACTCTCATTATCTGATTATATATATTCCGATTTTAGTTGTAGCAATAGGACTGTTTCCGTATATGCTCAAAGATAAAAAAATGAAAATATTTGCAATAATACTGTTGGTATGCAGTAGTTTTGTAATATTGTATAAAAATGTATCGGCATACAGACATAGTTACTATAACTTGTATAAAGACAATTCTGCGCATGTATTTATTAAAGAGGCAGAGCAGATTAAGGAAAAGATACCTGAGCCGGATAGGAAATATGTTATTGCATATAACACAAACTCACTATTTTATCTATGCACAGATATTGTACCATGCTACAAAAATTTTATATTGCAGGATTGGCAATGTAGTTTTAGTGATGAAATGCGAAAGAACTTTGAAAAAGATATTATGTCGCTGAAGGCAAAATATATTGTCTTAACTAATGGTGAAGAAAATAACATGGATACATTCATCTATCAGAATTATGAACCTATTTTTACTACAACCGATTTAATTCTCATGAGAAAAAAATAAGGAGAGGTGAACCGACCTTCAAAAGTTAGATTTGAAAATCTGACATTGGTAGGTCGGTTCATTTTTTTTGCCCAATTACCTTTTTTGTTATGCTGGAATAAAGCGGGTAGATTTTAGTTCGGAGGGAAAAGCTGTGGCGGATTATAGTAATGTAATAAACAAAAAAACAGGAGGATTGTGGGTAAAAACCAAAAATATCTGACGATTTTCACGTTTTATCTTTAAAATCCTTTTCTAATTTTGTATAATAAACATACAGGTTATGTGCGGAAACAATAGATATTGATATAAAATTAAAGGAGGTACACATATGTATCCGATTATTACAATCAGCAGGGAATTTGGCAGTGGCGGACATGATATTGGAAAAGCGGTGGCAGAGCGGCTGGGAGTGCCTTTCTATGACAGCGCGATTATGCAGCAGGTGGCAGAGCAGAGCGGTTATGCGAGCGAATTTATCAATGTTCATGGAGAATACACGACAGGAATGGATCGCTGGTTTTCCGGCAGTGTTTTTCCGATGAATTATTTTGGCAGTCCGCAGGATCAGATTTTTTCCATTCAGTCAAAAATTATTCAGGAGTGCGCAAACAAAGGAAGCTGCGTGATTGTCGGGCGCTGCGCGGATTACATATTAAACAGGGCAGGCATTGAGACGCTGAATATATTTATTCATGCCGACAAAGAGAGCAGGGCGGCGAGAGTCTTAGACAGAGAGCGAAACGTCCCTGAAGATGTGGAAAAATTTTTGGAAAAGAAGGACAAGGGCAGAAGGGCTTATTACAGATATTATACGGATCGGAACTGGGGTGGTTACGAAAATTATCACTTAAATCTTGACAGTGGATTTATCGGTGAGGAAAACTGTGTGGATATTATCGTCGATACGGTGAAAAAATTGTACGAAAAGAAGTGATATGGTTTCGATTCGGGTATAGAGTGTCAATGGAATATACTTTTCTTTTACCCAAAAGAAATTATAAATAAAAATTTAGGAGGAAAAAATGAAAGGATTTAGAAAATTATGCGCTATCATCTGTACGGTTGCAATGGTTGTAAGTTCTTTTACAGTCTATGCCACGTTTACAGAAGGCGCAGACGCCAACTATGATTCGTTGGAATGGGTAAAGGCCAGCGGGACGGAGCTTGATTTGGCGGCAGCAGCGCAGGAAAGTTTTGCTCTTGGAAAAGTAGAGCTGTTGGGTGACGGAAGGCTGCTGATTGAGCCTAAGGTTGCGGAAAATGCCGGGTATACTTATCCTATCTGGCCGGATTTTAGCAACCCGACATTAAACGGAAAGACGATTGCAGGAGTTGCAGGCGCGGGAATTTATATTCCTTTGGCGGACTTGGTAAAAGATTCCTACAATGTATACGAGGCGACAAGTAATGTAAAAAATTATCAGTTCCATATTATTATCCGCTATGGAAATGTCTCCTCCGGCGGAAGCGCAGGTGGAAGCGGAAGTACGGAAGGTGGACAAAAACCATCATCTTCGGAAGGACAGCAGACGACAAAACCGGATACATCGGGAGGTGGAACAACTCCGCCGGCGACAGCGCTTCCGAAAAAAGCGGCAGGCTTGAATCCGCAGGTAAAGACAGATACGGCAAGTATTGACAATTCCGTACTGTTGGCATGGGCGAGTGTAATGGAGCCGACAAATCCGGAGTATGACGCATCGGTTTATACATACAACTGCTATGTATATCAGAATGGCGTGCAGATTATGAAGGTCTGCAATGTGACTAACGGCTGTATTTTAGGCGGACTTTCCGCCGGAACTTATGGATTCTCGGTGGCAGCCGTCAATGCAATGGGTGAAGGCCCGAAGTCTGATATGATTAATGCGACCATTACCGGTTTTCAGTTAAATTATACGCCGAAGGCTGAATATAACGGCCCGAAAATTCCGGCAGGCTTTGCCATTGTTTCCGCAGATCCGACATTCCAGTCAACTGTGCCGGAAGCAGAACAGAAAAATTCGCTTCGTCTGGCGTGGGCGGCATCAAATGCTGACGCAGAGTCCCCGTCGTATGATTTGTCCGTCACCGGATATAACGTATATGTATTTGATGCGGAAACCGGAAAGCCATATCGGAGAGTGCATGTTGATGGAATTGAATCAAATACTGCAAATTTAAGCAGCGTATCTGCAGGAAAGTATGTAGCGTTTGTTACCGCAGTAAATTCAAACGGCGAGTCAGGAATGGCAGCGCCGGGACTGACGCTTGCTTCTTCTGTGGAGATTAAGGGCGATGTCTTGGACAACGCGCAGGATTTTGATTATCCGGATACGCCGGCATTACCGTTAGGTCTTGTAATCAATGGCGCTGCCGAAGGCGTCGGTTCAGGATTTTCCATTGCATGGTCTCCGGAATCTAATTTAAACGGAGTCCGCTTAAATGTATTTGTTGACGGAATTTGCGTAAAAGCGGGAGCAAACAGCGGCGCGGATCCGACTTATCATGAAATGAGGATTAAACCGGGTACTTATGAAGTTTCTGTTACTGCGCAGTACATCTCCAACAATGCGGAATGTGTTCCGCTGACAAAAACGATAACGGTTGCAGGCGAAGGAACAAATACACCGCAGGAAATTGCAGACAGCGCTTATACAACTTACGAAAAACCGACAGACGCTCCTACAAATCCGTCAACCGGTGAAACAGCCACTGCACCAACCGGTGAATCAACAGACAAACCGGTCAATCCGTCAACCGGAGCATCAGAAGAAAAACCTTCGCAGCAGGCGACTGATAAACCGGCAGAAACGACTGCCAAGAAGCCGGACAATTCACAGACAACAACACCGGCAAATCAGAGTACAGCGCCGAATACGGATAACGGCGGCAATGTTACGGGAGCGCCGGAGACAAATGGAAAAGTGCCAAAGGCTGTGATTAAAAAAGTTGCGCCAAAGAAGCGGGCTGCAAAGAAAATCCGCGTAACGGCGAAAAAACTGAATGGTATCAATGGATATCAGGTAAAAGTTTATGTTTCTAAAAAGAATGCAAAAGCAGACAAAAAGGCGATTGCAAAGAAAGTAATCAGGAAAAATACTACAAAACTTACTATCAGCGGAAAGAAGCTGAAAAACAAAAAGAAACTCTTTGTCCGTATCCGCGCTTATAAGAATGTAGCCGGAAAGAAGCAATATGGGGCATGGAGTAAAATAAAGAGAGTGAACGTAAAATAGAGACGGTAAAATAGAGACGGTTTATGTTTCTCAGGGAGGCGTAATATGATGATTTCGACAAAAGGGCGGTATGCGTTGAGAGTGATGATTGATTTGGCTGAGAATAGCGAACAGGGATATATTTCTCTCAAAGACGTCGCCGGCCGGCAGGACATTTCGATGAAATATTTAGAACTGATTGTTTCCATTTTAAATAAAGGTGGATTTGTATCAAGTCTTCGCGGAAAGAGCGGAGGATATAAATTAACAAAGAAGCCTGAGGAGTATACGGTTGGTTCCATTTTAAAACTGACGGAAGGAACTCTGGCGCCGGTTTACTGTTTGGAAGAAGGAACAGAAAGCTGCAATCGGGCGGAAAACTGTATTACGCTTCCATTATGGAAAAAATTGGATTCCATGATTGACGAATATTTAGAGAGTGTCACTTTACAGGATTTAATTGATGGAATTGAAAGTTGAAAAAGAGACAGTACTTTAAATGATTAAAAAAATAGGGTAAAAGGATAAGCGTATTAAATTATATTTTTCTGAAAAAGAAAAGGGCAGTAAGAATTTTTTATCTTACTGCCTTTTTATAATGTTTCTAAAGAAACTTATTTAAACTGATGTCCGCCGATTTGAAGACGACAGCCGTTCACATATCCGGAAAAGAATAAGTAACCGGACATATTGACCTCTCCACTGCTCAAAGAAACAGTTTTGCTGCCGTTTAAGGTTTCTTTCGCCGCTTTAATACATGATTTTTTCATATTTCCGCTGTCATAAATCCGTAAAGCAGATACCAGAGCGCCGCTGCGCGCCGGAGTATACTGTCCGGACTGATATACGACGCCGGAAAGAGTGTTCGGAAAGAGTCCTGAAGACACTCTGTTTGTAGTCACGATTCCGACAGCCTTCTGTCCCGCATAACTCTCGCCCCGCGCTTCACAATAAATCAGGGAAGAAAGTAAACGGAGTTCGCTGTTGGCATATCTGTTTTCCACAGTTACCGTAACTTTGGCGCATACATAATGCGTTTCTTTTGATTTTACGGTTACAACCGCTTTTCCGGCATTCATACCGGTAACAATGCCTTTTTTAGAAACTTTTGCGATTTTGGAATGATTGATGGAATAACTGTATTTCTTCCAAGACTTTCCGGATAAATGCAGCAATTTCTTTAATTTAACTTTTTTATTTGCTTTTATCGTTGTTCTTTTTTTAATAACTGTTGGTTTCTTAACTACTTTATCTGCTGTTACTGTTTTTACTTCTGTATTTTCAATATCACTGTCTTGTGCGGAGACAGTAGATATTTCTGTAACGACTGAAGTTTCCTCATCTGCATAAACCATAATACTGCTTGAGACACATAAACCGAATACAAATATCAGTAGTGCGATAATCTGATGCTTCAAAACAACCTCCATATATTACATAAATGTTACAAAAATTGCACGTTTATTAGATAATGCCAAACTTTTTGTAATTTGTCAAGAGGTTTTTTGTAATATATGAAACGTTTCAATGTAAAAATCGGCTCTGCCTGCGTGAAAGATGTCGATTTTAAGGAGTTTCTTCTATATATAAATTCCTTATAAATATATTTGTAAATTTCTGGGAAGAATGGTAAAATAAGATGTTTACAAGTGTAAAAAATTATTATATAATTCCCAGTGGAATAGTAGGGATAAATATCGAAAATTGAAAATAAAGCAGGAGGAATGTGCTATGTATATTTATGCGGATTGGGCTGCCACGACTCCGATGAGCCGGACAGCAATCAATACCATGAATGACATCATGGAAAACGTTTATGGAAATCCGTCCAGTCTTCACAGCATAGGACAAAAAGCGGCGGAATATTTATTGCAGGCGCGGATAGATGCGGCAAATGCAATCGGCGCTGACTTTAAGGAAATTTATTTTACGTCCGGCGGAAGTGAGGCGGACAATCAGGCGTTGGTTTCAGCGGCGCGGTTTGGAAAAATCAGAGGGAAGACGCAGATTATATCGACCACGATTGAACATCACGCGATTCTGCATACTTTAAATAAATTGGAAAAAGAAGGCTTTGAGGTGACGCTGGTTGACGTAGAGCCGAATGGAATTGTTGACCCAGAAAAAATCAGGGCGGCGATTTCAGAAAAAACCGCGCTGGTCACCGTAATGTTTGCCAACAATGAAATCGGCACAATTCAGCCGATTCGCGCGATTGGAGAAATCTGTCACGAAAACAACATTATTTTTCATACCGATGCGGTTCAGGCGGTGGGACATGTTCCAATCAATGTGAAGGATCTGAAGATTGATATGCTTTCGCTTTCCGCCCATAAATTTCAGGGGCCAAAGGGCGTCGGTATCCTGTATGCAAATAAGAAGGTGCCGTTGACAAACCTGATTGAGGGCGGCGCACAGGAGCGCGGCAAACGGGCAGGTACGGAAAATCTTGCGGCAATCGTCAGTATGACGGCGGCGCTCAAAGAAGCGGTGGCAGAGATTGACGAGCGGGCAGCAAAAACGACAGTATTGAGAGACCGTTTAATTCAGGGACTTAGCGAAATTGAACATTCTATTTTAAACGGCGACGCAAAAAAGCGGCTGCCGGGCAATGTGAATTTCTGTTTTGAGGGCATTGAAGGCGAATCCCTTCTATTATTATTAGACCACAAACATATAGCAGCTTCCTCCGGTTCGGCATGTACTTCCGGTTCACTGGATCCAAGCCATGTACTGTTGGCGATTGGAAGACCGCATGAAGTGGCGCATGGTTCACTCCGGCTGACCTTTACGGAAAAAATGACAGAGGAAGAAATTGATTATATTATAAAATCCACAAAAGAAGTCGTGGAATATTTACGGGGAATGTCACCGGTATGGGACGAACTTCAGAAAGGAGAGTTACAGCATGTTATATAGTGAAAAAGTCATGGATCATTTCATGAATCCGAGAAATGTGGGAGAGATGGAAGATGCGGACGGCATTGGCGAAGTAGGAAACGCCAAGTGCGGCGATATCATGAGAATGTATCTGAAAATAGAAAATAACATTATTAAAGATGTAAAATTTAAAACATTCGGGTGCGGTTCTGCGATTGCCAGCAGTTCTATGGCAACGGAACTGATTAAGGGAAAATCCGTTGACGAGGCGCTGGAACTGACAAACAAGGCGGTTACGGAGGCGTTAGACGGACTTCCGGCGCATAAACTGCACTGTTCAGTGCTTGCAGAGGAGGCAATCAAAGCCGCGCTGGACGATTTCTATAAGAAGTACCCGAACGGAAAATAAATATGCGGATTTGGCGGTATCTGTTTTTCAAAGGGCCCGTTGTCATCTTCCCTTTGAAACTCCGCGCTGTTTTATATCAGTAAAAGCAAAGGAAAAGTTTTTATGATTAGAGATATTCAAGAGGAAATTCTTCAGATTAAGAAAGAAAAAGATATTTGTATTTTAGCGCACTGCTATCAGACTCCTGAAATATTGGAGGTGGCGGATTTTACCGGTGACAGTTATGCGCTCGCGGTAAAAGCCTCCCAAGTGCCAAATCAGACGGTGATTATGTGCGGCGTGCGTTTTATGGCGGAAACGGTAAAAATTCTTTCACCGGATAAAAAAGTGATTTTATCCCATTCAGATGCGGGCTGCCCGATGGCTGAGCAGCTTGATAAAGAACTTCTGATGCAGGTCAAAAAAGAACTGCCGGACTATACGGTCGTCGCATATGTCAACACGACGACGGATTTAAAAACAGTCTGCGACGTCTGCGTTACATCGTCTTCCGCAGTGACTATCTGCAAAAAAATTGAAAATGATAAAATTTTATTCCTTCCGGATCCGCAGCTTGGAAGCTGGGTAGCGCGGCAGATTCCCGAAAAACAATTTAAAATTTTGGGAGCCGGTTGTCCGACGCATTGCCAGATGACGAAAAAAGATGTGGAAAAGGCAAAGAAGGCGCACCCGAACGCGCTGCTGTTAGTGCACCCTGAGTGTCAGGCAGACGTGGTAAAAGCAGCCGATTACGCCGGTTCTACGACGGGTATTATGGATTTTGCAAAAATGAGTGAGGCAAAAGAATTTATTATCGGTACGGAAAACAGTATTACGGCGCATTTACAGATGGCGTGCCCGGATAAGAAATTTTATCCGTTGTCAAAGGAGTGTATCTGCCCGAATATGAAACTGACAACACTGGTCAATGTGCTGGAGTGTTGTAAGGGTACCGGCGGAGAAGAAATTATTTTAGAGGAAGAAACCCGAAATCAGGCAAAGAAATGTATTGACGAAATGATTCGGTTAGGATAGTGTATTGATTAGAAATATTTGTTTGGGAACATATTCCCGGACATTGGGTTTGAGAAACGAAATGGACATGGTATCATGCCCATTTTGTGCGTTTTAGGAGGAAGAAAATGAGCAAGGCACTGATTGCTATGAGTGGCGGCGTGGACAGCAGCGTCGCGGCAGTTCTGATGAAGGAGCAGGGATACGAGCCGGTTGGCGTGACAATGAAGCTGTATGATAACGAGGATATTCAGATTTCCGCAGAAAAAACCTGCTGTTCGCTCAGCGATATTGAAGATGCAAAGGCAGTGGCACTGAAGGTGGGGATTCCTTATTACGTCTTCAATTTCAAGGCAGAATTTCAGGAGAAAGTAATTCGCAAGTTTGTGGAAAGTTATCGGGAGGGCAGAACGCCGAATCCATGTATTGACTGCAACCGGCATCTGAAATTTGCAGAACTGTACCGCAGGGCGAAGGAACTTGGCTGCGAATATATTGTCACCGGTCATTATGCGCGGATCCGGTATCAGGAAAAGACAAAAAAGTATGAACTGTTAAAGGGCGTTGACGATACAAAAGATCAGAGTTATGTCCTCTATCACATGACGCAGGAGCAGCTTGCCCATACGAAATTCCCGTTGGGAGAATTTACAAAAGAAGAAATCCGCAACAAAGCGCAGGAAACCGGACTGGTAAACGCCGGTAAGCACGACAGTCAGGATATCTGCTTTATCCCTGACGGAAATCACAAGAAATTTATTGAAAAGTATACCGGTAAAAAAGCCGGAACCGGAAATTTTGTGGATATCAATGGAAAAGTGGTGGGAACCCATCAGGGATATTACCGCTATACCGTCGGACAGCGCAAGGGCGTACAGGTAAAGCGGGAGGGGAAAAATTATGTTCTCGAAATCCGTCCGGAAACCAATGAGGTCGTGATAGGCAGAAATAAAGATTTATTTCAGACAGAGTTAATCGCAGACGAGTTCAACTGGATTTCCGGCGAAGCCCCAAAACAGCCTGTTACCGTTATGGCGCGGACAAGATATCATCAGGCGCTTGCGCAGGCGGAGGCGGCAGTTTTGGAAGACGGACGCGTGCGCGTGATTTTTGACCAGCCGCAGCGGGCAATCACCAAAGGGCAGTCGGTCGTTTTGTATGACGGAGAGGTCGTGCTGGGCGGCGGGACAATCGTGGAAGTTTCTTTGGGAAAAAAGACAGATTAGCGGGCAGCAGATTTATCTGCGGATTCGCACTGGCATGGCTGAATGATGAATCGTTGAAAAAATTTAAAAAAATTTTAAATTCCTATTGACATGATAGGAAATAGATGCTAATATCGGTATTATCAAATTAAAACCTATAAAACATATATGAATTGTAAGGAGGAGCGCAAAATGGCAGACATTAAAAAGAATGCTTCAGAACTGATTGGAAAAACTCCATTGGTGGAGGTTGGCAATTATTCAAAAAGAGAAGGCGTCACAGACGCAAAAATTTTAGTAAAGTTGGAATATTTCAATCCGGCAGGCTCTGTCAAGGACAGAATTGCGCTGGCAATGATTGAAGAAGCGGAGCAGACAGGGAAAATCAAACCGGGCGCTACGATTATTGAGCCGACTTCAGGAAATACGGGAATCGGCATTGCGGCGATTGCGGCGGCAAAGGGATACAAGGTAGTGATTACGCTTCCGGAAACCATGTCGGTTGAGAGAAGAAATATTATGAAAGCGTATGGCGCGCAGTTGGTGCTTACAGACGGCGCTAAGGGAATGAAGGGAGCGATTGCAAAGGCAGATGAAATCAATGCAGAAACGCCGAATTCCATTATCTTAGGACAGTTTGTAAATCCGGCAAATCCGAAGGTGCACAAGGAAACGACCGGCCCGGAAATCTGGAACGATACGGACGGAAAAGTTGATATCTTTGTTGCAGGCGTTGGCACCGGTGGAACGATTACCGGCGTAGGCGAGTATCTGAAAGAAAAAAATCCGAATGTACAAATTGTAGCGGTAGAACCGGCGGGAAGTCCGGTACTTTCAAAGGGAACCGCCGGCGCGCATAAAATTCAGGGAATCGGCGCAGGATTTGTTCCGGAAGTATTAAATACAAAGATTTATGATGAAGTGATTGCTGTTGAAAATGAAGACGCATTTGAGACCGGCAAAAAAATTGCGGCAGACGAAGGCGTTTTAGTTGGAATTTCATCAGGCGCAGCGCTCTTTGCGGCAACCCAGCTTGCAAAGAGACCGGAAAATAAAGGAAAGACCATTGTGGCTCTGCTTCCGGATTCCGGCGACCGGTATTATTCGACTGCTTTATTTTCATAAAATATGGGAAGGAGAACACTTATGAGCGAAAGAAAATATAAATTTGAAACTTTACAACTTCATGTGGGGCAGGAAACTCCGGATCCGGCAACGGATTCCCGCGCTGTCCCGATTTACCAGACGACATCTTATGTATTCCACAATTCAGAACACGCCGCAGCGCGTTTCGGACTGGCAGACGCCGGCAATATTTACGGCAGACTGACTAATTCCACGCAGGGCGTTTTTGAGGACAGGATTGCAAAATTAGAGGGCGGCGTCGCAGGTCTTGCGGTTGCTTCAGGTGCAGCGGCAATTACCTACACGATTCAGGCGTTGGCGAACGAAGGCGGACATATTGTTGCGCAAAAGACTATTTATGGCGGAACATCAAATCTGCTGGCGCACACACTGCCGAATTATGGTATTGAAACGACCTTTGTAGATGCGCACAATCTAAAAGAAGTGGAGGACGCAATCCAAGAAAACACAAAGGCTGTTTATCTGGAAACGCTTGGAAATCCAAACAGTGATATTCCGGATCTTGATGCGATTGCCGAAATTGCCCATAAACATGGACTTCCGGTCGTTGTAGACAATACTTTCGGTACGCCGTATTTAATCCGCCCGATTGAACATGGCGCTGATATTGTCGTTCATTCTGCAACAAAATTTATCGGAGGTCATGGAACGTCTCTCGGCGGCGTCATTGTCGACGGCGGTACTTTTGACTGGGCAAAAAGCGGAAAGTATCCGGGCATTTCCGAGCCGAATCCGAGTTATCATGGCGTAAGATTTACGGAGGCAGCCGGCCCGGCGGCATTTGTCACTTATATCAGAGCGATTCTGCTCCGCGATACCGGAGCCTGCATTTCCCCGTTTAACGCATTCTTGTTATTGCAGGGTACGGAGACGTTATCTCTCCGGATTGAGCGCCACAATGAGAATACAAAAAAAGTAGTGGAATATCTTGCAAATCACCCTCTGGTGGAAAAGGTCAATCACCCATCGCTGCCGGATCATGCAGATCATGCGCTGTATCAGAAGTATTTCCCAAATGGCGGAGCAAGCATTTTTACGTTTGAAATTAAGGGAGGACAAAAAGAGGCGCATCAGTTTATCGACCATCTGCAGTTGTTTTCACTGCTTGCAAATGTCGCAGACGCAAAATCTCTTGTGATACACCCGGCTACAACGACGCACAGCCAGTGCACAGAGGAGGAACTGCGCAGCCAGAACATTTATCCGAATACGATCCGTCTTTCCGTCGGCATTGAAAATATCGATGATATTATCGAGGATTTGGACGAAGCGTTTAAGGCAATTCAGTAAAATTTGAATACAGAAATATGAAAAGAGTCCTGCAAATGCGCAGGGCTTTTTTTGTTTGCAGGAACATGCCATGCAATGATGCGGCAGTCATTCAAAAAAATCAGAGATATAAAAAGAAAACCGAAATAAAAAAATAACACTTTTGCTCAATAATGATTTATAATACATTATATAGTAATAAAACCGGATAAATCAAAAAATCTGTGAGAGAAGGTTTTATGATTGAAAGGGTAAAAATTTTTAATGGGAGGATAGACAGATGAGTCGTTTCAAGAGGTTTTTGGCAACGGTCGTGACGTTTATTTTAATTATGACAATGTTGCCAGTGGCGCAGACGGAAGTTTACGCCGCAAAAAAAATGAAGCTGAACAAAAAGAAAATTACGCTTACCGTCGGTAAGAAAAAGACGTTAAAGGTGAAAAATAAGCCGAAAAGCGTAAAAGTGAAATGGAAATCTAAAAACAAAAAGATTGCAAAGGTTTCCAAAAAGGGTGTTGTAAGAGCAAAAAAAGCAGGAAAAACAACCATTATTGCAAAAGTAGGAAAGAAAACACTCCGGTGCAGAGTTATTGTAAAAAAGAAATCAGCGCCGGTAAAAAGAGATGATGTGGCAGCCAATCAAAATCCGGAAAATGCTGCAACGACGCTGAAGCCGACTACTGAAGCGCCGGCTGTCACTACCGCGCAGCCGACAAAACCTGCGCAGGAACAGACGACGTCTGCAGCGCAAGTAACGACACAGGAAGCGCCGTCTGTGACGGAATCCAAACCGGCAGAAAATCCAACGGAGACCACAACACAGTCCAAGCCGGAGCCGGCAGAAACAACGACACAGTCTAAACCGGCAGAAACAACGACACAGCCTAAACCGGCAGAAACAACAACGCAGTCTAAACCGGTAGAGACTACGACGGACTCCAAAATCGTAACACTGCCAGATGTAGCGGGACTTACATATTCCGGAAATAAAGACTATCCGTATCGCTTTGCATGGGCGCCGGTAGATGAAGCGGAAGGGTATCGCGTGTATGTGAACAACGCCCGGATTGTCGATGTGATTGTCACCTATATAGATATTGATTCCTCTTATTTCCCGACGGCAGGCACTTATACGATTGGGGTACAGGCATTTGCCAAAGACGCGGTGTCAAAAATTTCCACCATTACATTTGAAGTGAAACAAAGCGAACAGACGTCAGCCGATGACAGTTCGGTGAATCCGCTTGAGCCTTCTCAAACGGAGACGAAAAATCAGGGACAGACGGATATCTATGCCGACGTACCGTTTTTAGCAGACGGCGCAAGGAACGGAGCGCTCAATAATACCTATAAAGCGGTTGTGATGTCCGGTGATATTGAGCCGAATAACATTCAGGAATTTCAGGGAATTGTGGCAATCCACAATATTTTAAAAGACGCTGATATCGGAAATGTTACGGTCAACGGGAAACCGAGTACGGGGAAGGTAGACGGCGCAGGCGTGTTTATCAACATTGACGATTTGACCCTGACAGATAACGAGGTAATAATTTATACAACATCAGGAGCAGAAAAGGGCGTAATCCGTATCTACAATGCAAAAGCAGGAGGCGGTTCAACGCAGCCTTCGTCAGCAGCTCCGCAGTCAAGCGAGCAGCAGCCTTCTGAAACGGAGACGAAAAATCAGGGACAGACGGATATCTATGCCGACGTACCGTTTTTAGCAGACGGCGCAAGGAACGGAGCGCTCAACAATACTTATAAAGCGGTTGTTACGTCCGGTGACATTCAGCCGAATAATATTCAGGAATTTCAGGGAATTGTGGCAATCCACAATATTTTAAAAGACGCTGATATCGGGACTGTCACCGTCAACGGAAAGCCAAGTACAGGAAAAGTAGAAGGCGCAGGCGTGTTTATCAATATCGACGATTTGACCCTGACAGATAACGAGGTAAAAATCTACACGACGTCAGGAGCAGAAAAGGGCGTAATCCGCATTTACAATGCAAAAGCAGGAGGCGGTTCAACGCAGCCTTCATCAGCAGCTCCGCAGTCAAGCGAGCAGCAGCCTTCGGTATCGGAAACACAGGATACCAAGCCGACGGAGACACAGCAAAAACCGGTAGAGCCGACACAGCCGGTGACACCGCAGCCGACGACTGCGACAGTTTTTGTGAAGGATCCTTCTCTGCCGGTACCATTTGGCATGATTGTTTCAAATCCGGACAGCGGCATCATCTTTGTGAATTGGGGCAAAGGCGAAATCAACTGCTACAATGTTTATGTTGACGGTGTGCGCAAAAGGACAAAAGTAACGGCCGGAGGACAGAATATTCCGGTTCAGACAGAGGGAAAACATCAGGTTTCCATTGCAACAGCAACGCCGGACGGACGGGAGTCTGAATGGGTAACGATGGAAGTTGATGTCAAAGGAGTCGCTGCTCCTGAGACGACCGATTATCCGGAAGAACTGAAGCCGCAGATTGATCCGAACATTCCGAAAGAAAGCGGAAAGATGGTACTGCAGTTAAACAATAAGACGAATGGACAGTACAGCGACAGCCAGATTTACTGGATTGTGGTTGGACGGAATCCGGACACGCATCAGTTGGCGTATGTTGATGCAAAAGGAAATCTGATCAATGCAGATTTATCGCTCAATAATGCCGAAATTGGAAGCAGAAAATATTCCAAGACGATTATTCACAGTCTTGCTGATGCAAACTATGTGCATCTTCCGGCGATTGAATCCGGCAGAATGTATTTAAGCTACGGCGAACCGGTTTATATTACGTTCAATCAGGGTGCTGATGGAAGCATGGGTTATGCCGGCCCGGACGTGAATAATATTAGTGACGCAAATTATAATACGTTGTTTGAATATTTAGAGTTTACGACAGAAGCAGTCAATGGAAGTATCCGTTTTCATGGAAATACGACCAGAGTGGATTTCTTCAGTTTTCCGATTATGACGAGACTGACGGACGAGTACGGCGGATATGACCGGTGCGTCGGCGATATCGGCACCAGAGATGAAATTTTCAATGCGTTCCGCACAACGGTTTCCGAACCGTTTAAGACGCTTGTCGGGGACAAGAGAATTATGGCGCCGGCAAAAACGACATTCCGCGAGGACGGTCAGTACAGCACTTACTTTGACGATTATATCAACCGCTTCTGGACAAAATATACGAATGAAGATTTAGTTTTCAACTGCGAAGGAGGCACGTTTAAAGGACGCGTTGAGGGAGACCGGCTTCGATTTACCAAGAGCGGAGACGGAACTGCTTATTATGTCAATAAGCCGACCACGCAGGACGTGTTAGAAGGCAGGGGTGCATTTAATGAAGGAAATGCGGTGGAAAAAGTGATTGAATCACAACTCTGCGCAGCGTTTAACCGGGGTATTGCAATGCAGCCGGAAAATTATGGAAAGCCGTCGACGTTTTATAAGAGTGGAGAAATCTGCAATGAATACGCGGCATTTTTCCATGAACATTCCGTCAGCGCAAGGGCGTACGGTTTCTGTTATGATGATGTGGCAGACCAGAGCACACTTGTTGAATGTGACAATGCAGCGGCATTAACGATTGATTTAAACTGGTAAAAACGAAAGGACAGTCAAAACAGGCTGTCCTTTTTTCTGCCTTATTGCGCAGATAGATTTGATTTTTTTAAGAATTTCCGAAGCTTTTTCACATGATTGATGTATAAAATGTCCTGTATATGTAAATACTGTCATTATAAAATATTTAGTCCAGCGGTGATATGTCAAGAGTAAATTGAAATTGTTTTTGAGTTATTTTCATATCATTTGCTGAAAAAAG
>CANRMF010000032.1 GCA_947631665.1 uncultured Lachnospiraceae bacterium
TGCCGCCGTCAGCGTTCCACTGTGTCTGAACCTTTTGGAAATGCTCAACCATCAGGCCATAAGCAGTCAGATTTTTTCCGTTGAAGATTACGCCATTGTCCGCCGTATTTTTATCCCATGCAACGCCGGAACCATGATCGGCTCTCCATACCCAGAAGTTATCGCAGATGACATCATTGCTATTTACGATTACGCACGATTTTGTCCTGCACGCTGCGCTGTCTGCGCCGCCAACGCGGAAGAAACAGTCTGACAGAATAATCGGATTGGCAGAATTGTCTGTGTTGTTTTTGGAGAAACCGACTGTAAGGAGTGTCTGTGACTCCACTCTCCCCGCATCAAACAGCACGCCGGCAATCCGCACGCCCTGTACATCGGCAACCGTCATACACTGATTTCCTTTTGTCGGCTTGATTGTAGCAAGTCCCATACCGAGAACGACCGTATCATTATTTTTAATTTCAATCGCTTTATCCGTCTGGTAAATACCCGGTGTAAGGAGTAATGCTTTTTTATCTGCTATTCCGGCATTGATTTTGTCTGCGGAATCTGTCGGTTTTGCAACGTAACAGTCGTCAATACTGATGTATGTATAATCGTCTTCCGTCATATTCTCCCATGAAACGCCGGAAGTATTTTTCTTTACTTTCGGAACTACAATCCCGTACTCGTCTGCCATGTCGTCATAAATCAGATACGGCTTTTCGGCAATCACCGGCGTCTGCGGAACGACGGTGCTGGTGCCCTGCGGCCAGTTGGAGGCAGTAATTGAAGTCTTGCTTCCGACTAACACATTGTTCCATACAGCCGGCTCGTAATTTCCGGCATTTTTGTTGTACGCATTTACGCCTGATTCGATATTACGGCTGAGCCATTGCTGCTGGGAGCCGCTGGAAACATTTGTGGAAATCTTTGTATCGGCAAGGAAACCGCCGCTGGCATATCCGCCCTGATCATGAAGATATAATACGCCATATTTCGGATCGGTGTAACTGCCGGTCTTTTTATTATTCTGCCAGATATCCACTACCTTCTGCGAACCGGTCAAATTCATTCTACGCATAGACGTCGCCTGAGAAACAGCCCATACCGTATCCGTAGCCGGCGAGGACATATTTTCAACGGAACGCCAGAAGTTACACAGCGCGCTGTAATTGATGGAGCCGTCATATTTTCTGCCGACCATCCATCTTGCCATAGACTGAATTTGCTTTACGGTGACATCTTCCGGTGAAATTCCAAGACCTGCCGCCTGTGTGTAAAAGCCTATGTCGATTGTGACATCATACGGTTTTTCGCTCGGCTTAAACAGAAAAGCATAGCGGTCGGAGCAAAACTGTCCCTGACCGGTGCCTGTCACTTTGTATGCCGTATCAATGACATTTTGAATATCACTTTTCGTGTCCGTATCTTCAAAAATATAAGTGTTTGTACCGAAAGTCTGAATTTCATAGGATACTGCTTCAGACTTTTCCGTTTCTTTTCCGCCAACTACGGCGGCAACTTTATAATATCCTCCGTCATATGCTTCATCTGTGTAAGTAGTGCCTGAAACGGTATCTATCTTTTCATAAGCGGCATATCGGCTGGCAGCTTCATAAATATTGTAAGAATCTGCGCCGCTCACCCCGCTCCATGAAATGACTGCACCGTCTTCCGTCTCCTGAAAAGCGAGATTTGACGGAACAGATGCCGCATTTGTCATAACCGTATTTGCCGGAATCATCGCAACCGTCATTACGATTACCAGAACAAATGCGCCAAGCTTTTTGTTCAATAAATTCATCTTGTTCATTCTCTTTTTTTCCTTTCCCAAAATATATTTTCAGTTTAACATAAATACTTTGGAATGAACAGAATAATTTTCATATTTTTCATATGGAATTTAGGATACCGTTTCTAAAGATATAAAGAAAAAAGCAGAGTTTCCCACTGCTTTCGGAAAATCTCTGCTTTTATAATTTAAAATGCTATCTGATTACATCATTCCCATGCCCGGATTTCCTGCCGGCATCGGAGGAACGTCTTCTTTAATGTTTGCCACAACAGATTCCGTTGTGAGCAGTGTGCTTGCCACGCTGGTTGCATTCTGCAGGGCGCTTCTTGTAACCTTTGCCGGATCAAGAATTCCTGCTTCAACCATCTGCACATAACCGCCCTTCAATGCGTCAAAACCTGTGCCTGTTTCAGATTCCCTTACTTTATTTACGATAACGGAGCCTTCTAATCCGGCATTTTCAGCGATAATAAACAATGGAGCTTCCAATGCTTTCAGGATAATAGCCGCGCCCGTCTTTTCATCGCCCTCAAGCGTTGCGACAAGTTCGGCAACCTTTTTGGACGCATGAATGTAAGAGGAACCGCCTCCGGCTACAATGCCTTCTTCCACAGCAGCTCTCGTAGCGTTTAACGCATCTTCCATACGCAGCTTCTTTTCCTGCATTTCCGGTTCTGTAGCAGCGCCTACGCGGATTACGGCAACACCGCCGGAAAGTTTTGCAAGTCTTTCCTGAAGTTTTTCTCTGTCAAAGTCGGAGGTTGTTTCATCAATCTGCGCTTTAATCTGAGCCACGCGTGCAGCAATTTCACTGCTGTCGCCCTCGCCGTCTACAATAATCGTGTTTTCTTTTGCAACTTTTACGGATTTTGCCCTTCCTAAGTCCTCAATCGTTGTTTCTGCCAGAGAAAGTCCGAGTTCCTCAGAAATCACCTGACCGCCGGTAAGAATAGCGATATCCTTTAACATTTCTTTTCTTCTGTCGCCATATCCCGGTGCTTTGACTGCAACAACATTAAATGTTCCACGCAGTTTGTTGACAATCAGTGTCGTTAAGGCTTCGCCTTCCACGTCTTCAGCGATAATCAGTAATTTAGAACCGGACTGAACAATCTGCTCCAGAAGCGGCAGGATTTCCTGAATGTTACTGATTTTCTTATCTGTAATCAAAATGTACGGATTATCCAGATTGGCTTCCATTTTTTCCATATCCGTAGCCATATAAGCTGAAATATATCCGCGGTCAAACTGCATACCTTCCACAAGGTCGAGTTCCGTTTTCATGGTTTTTGATTCTTCAATCGTGATTACGCCGTCATTGGAAACCTTTTCCATTGCGTCTGCAACCATATTTCCGACTTCCTCGTCGCCTGCGGAAATTGCGGCAACCTTTGCAATCTGCTCTTTTCCGGTAACGACGCTGCTCATGTCTGCAATCGCTTCCACTGCCAGATCTGTCGCTTTCTTCATTCCTTTTCTGAGAATAATCGGATTTGCGCCTGCGGCAAGGTTTTTCATGCCTGCGTTAATCATTGCCTGAGCCAGAACCGTCGCTGTTGTGGTTCCGTCTCCTGCGACGTCGTTTGTTTTCGTGGCAACCTCTTTTACAAGCTGCGCGCCCATGTTTTCAAAGGAATCTTCGAGTTCGATTTCCTTTGCAATCGTCACGCCGTCGTTTGTAATCAAAGGCGCTCCGAAACTTTTATCTAATACGACGTTTCTTCCTTTCGGCCCTAACGTTACTTTTACTGTATCTGCCAGTTGATTTACACCGGCTTCCAAAGCCTTTCTGGCTTCTCCTCCATATTTAATTTCCTTTGCCATCTCAAATACCTCCTAAAGATTTCTTTTATAAAATCAGCAGAAAATTTATACTGCTTTAATCCTCTACAACTGCCAGAATATCGCTCTGCTTTACAATGATATACTCGTCGTCGTCAAGTTTTACTTCGCTGCCCGCATATTTGGAATATACGACCTTATCTCCAATCTGAACGGTCATCTTGACGTCCTCTGTCCCCGGGCCGACAGCAATCACTTCTGCCTGCTGTGGTTTTTCCTGTGACTGGCTTGTCAGAATAATGCCGGATTTTGTTTTTTCTTCGGCGGAAACCTGTTTCAAAACAACTCTGTCTGCTAATGGTACTAATTTCATTTTTTTACCTCCATTCAATGTTATTTGTTAGCACTCTCTATTATCGAGTGCCAGACGCTAATACATATACTATCACGTTTTCAGATTAAATCAATAGTTAAATTTGTTTTTTATCAAATTTTAACAATTCGTTCACACTCTCTGTACGAAATCGCCGCGCAATCCTTTTGGTTTTCCCCAATCTCGGGATAATTGCGCGTTTTTATGTATTACCGCTTTATTTTCGGCTAAAATAGTATTATAATATTTGCAAGAAAATTTAACCAAATGGAGGACTTTGATATGGGTTTATTTAAAAATTTGTTTAAGGTTGCCGCTGTGGCAGGCGCCACCGTCGGGGGAGCTGCTTATTTAAAGAAAAGACAGGTGGAACGTTCCACTGAAAATACTTCTTCAGACTTCGATGACTTTGACGACGGAAAAATCTTCAGCGTCAACAAAGACACCGACGATTCCCAAAAAGTGAATATTACAATCAACACCAGAAAAATCAAAGAATCAGCAGATAAGGTGGCAGACAAAATATTGGACGCAAAGGATAAGGCTGTTGACGCCGTAACCGAAAAGGTCGGCGAAGAACATATGGAACAGGCAAAAGAAAAAGTTTCCGATTTTACCGAGAAAGCAAAAGATGCAGCCGCTACTGCAAAAGATTTTGCGGTTGATAAAATCGGTGAGGAAAATATTGACGCCGTAAAGGAAAAGATTTCTGATCTGGCGTCCACTGCAAAAGATAAGGTTGCAAACGCTGCCGAAACTGCAAAGGATAAGGTTGCAAACGCTGCCGAAACCGCAAAGGATAAAGCTTCCGACATTGCCACTGCGGCAAAGGAAAAGGCTGCGGACGCGGCGGCTGAGGCAAAGGAAAAGATTTCCGATGCAGTCGATAAGATGAAGTACGGAAAAGACGTTTCCGAAGAAGATTTTGTCGACGAAACGGATACGCCGGACGAACCGGACGGCACCAACGCCTCTACAAAGGACGATGTGGTTTTTGACGATATGCTCGAAGATGAGTTAGAGGATTTATAAACTGCAAAAAGAAATATTACGGCAAAAAGAACGCCGCTGACAGAAAAAAATCAGCGGCGTTCTTTTGTTTTTTATTTCGGTAATTTAAACGAACTTTTTAAGGAAACAATTCTGTTAAACACCGGATATTCCGGTGTATAATCGTGCATATCTGCGCAGAAATATCCATTCCGCACAAACTGGAATTTATCCTCAGGCTTTACATTTTCAATACTCGGTTCAATGTAACAGTTTTTTAATACGGTCAGTGAATTCGGATTGAGATTCAGCGTTCCGTCTTCGTTTAATTTTCCCTTTTCCTCATCGACAATATTTTCATACAGACGGACTTCTGCCGGAATGGCGTGTCCGGCGGATACCCAGTGAATAGTTCCCTTCACTTTCCTTTTGTTAAATCCGCTGCCGCTGCGTGTTTCAGGATCATATGTGCAGTGGATTTCCACGACTTTTCCCGTTTCATCTTTCACATAATCGGTGCAGGTCACAAAATAAGCGTTCATCAGACGAACCTCATTGCCCGGATACAACCGGAAATATTTTTTCGGAGGCTCCTCCATAAAATCTTCCCTTTCAATATAAAGTTCCCTGCTAAACGGAACTTTCCGTTTGCCAAGCTCCGGATTTTTTACATTGTTGTCCACATCAAACCACTCGACCTGATCTTCAGGATAATTGTCAATGACCAGTTTGACCGGATCAAGCACTGCCATAATTCTCGGCTTCTTCAGGTTTAAATCCTCGCGGATACAATATTCCAGCATTGCGTAGTCTACGGAGCTCTGGCTCTTGGAAATTCCACACAAATCCACAAACATTTTAATGGATTCCGGCGTAAACCCTCTGCGGCGGAGTGCTGCAATCGAAACAAGTCTCGGATCGTCCCAACCATCTACAATGCCGTCTTCAACCAACTGTTTAATATACCGTTTTCCGGTAACAACGTTAGTCAGATATAATTTTGCAAATTCAATCTGACGCGGCGGATTTGGATACTCCAGTTCGCGGACAACCCAGTCGTATAGCGGTCTGTGATCTTCAAATTCCAGCGTACAGATGGAGTGCGTCACTCCCTCGATTGCGTCTTCAATCGGGTGGGCAAAGTCATACATCGGATAAATGCACCATTGGTCGCCTGTGTTGTGGTGCGTCATATGCGCCACGCGGTAAATCACCGGATCGCGCATATTGATATTGGAAGAAGCCATATCAATCTTTGCCCGAAGTACTTTTTCCCCGTCCTCATAGACACCGTTTTTCATATTTTCAAATAACGCCAGATTTTCCTCAATGCTTCTGTCCCTGTATGGGCTGTCTTTTCCAGCCTCGGTCAGTGTTCCGCGGTACTGGCGGATTTCTTCTGCGGAAAGGTCGCAGACATAGGCTTTTCCCTTTTTAATCAGTTTTACAGCCGCCTCATACATCTGTTCAAAATAATTGGACGCAAAAAACAGCCGGTCTTCCCAGTCCGCTCCAAGCCATCTGATATCTTCTAAAATGGAATTGACAAATTCTTCTTTTTCTTTCGTCGGATTCGTATCATCGAAACGCATATTAAACTTTCCATGATATTCCTGCGCCAGTCCGTAATTTAACAAAATGGACTTGGCGTGCCCGATATGGAGATAACCGTTCGGTTCCGGGGGGAATCTGGTCTGTACATGATCAAACCGCCCTTCCTCCAAATCTTTATCAATAATCTGTTCAATGAAATTTCTTGATTCCGTCGTATTTGCTTCTGCTTCCATGTGTTTCCTCCACTTTTGTATAATGTAAAAAATCAATGTTCCAAAAATTATACAATAAATGTCCTTTTTTTTCAATAATAAGACTTTTCCGACACTGCAAAAAAATTGCATGGCGCCGCAAAGACTTTTAAGGCGCGCAAAAAAGACTATCCGGGCGTCGCGCAAAGACTTTTCGGACGCCGCGTTTACAAAGACTTTTGAAGTCAGTATTCTCTAAACGGCCGTCATTATACATATTTTTGGTATTTCATCAGCAAAAATGCCTGATATGAAAAAAACATGACCGGTTACCCACAGTCATGTTTTTTTTAATTATCTTTTCATATACACTTCACAATATCTAACGCCCCACTGCAAAGCTGCGGAATGAGAGTCAAAATATACGTCGATTTTATTTCCGTTGATGGCGCCGCCCCGATCTTCCACCGTATATACGTGGCCGTCGATTTTTAACTGCGTGCCAAACGGAAACTTTGACGCGTCCGCTGCAATGGTTCTTCCGGCGGTCGCGCGTGTCCCCGACGCCGTAATTCCGGTGCTTTTTCCACAACATGCAGAACATCTGCAATAAGCTGTGACCTTAAACTGACCTTCATATTTGTACTGTGATTTTTTCTTTGATTTGTTTTTTCCTTGTTTATTTTTTGCTTTTGTCTTTAAATTCTTATTCTTTTTGTCTTTTTTTGAACTTTCAGAATTTGAAGTTTTTTCCTCAGATTTCCCTTTTGCAGACGCTTTTTCAGATTTTCCTTTTGTCCCGTCTGCTAACTGTAACTGATTGACTTCATGCGCTGATTTTACAACTTTCAACTCCTGTGTTTCCAAAGTCGTCGTCTGTATTTCCTCTACATTTGCCGTATACAATAAAATCAATGCTGTTAAAAATACGGCTATGAAAGCGCCACCAGCCAAAAGTACTGATTTGTTCATAATGTTACTCCTTTTCTGAACACATATTGTTTCATCTGGGAGTAACTATACACGAATAATTACAATTTGTCAATTAAATATTACATATTTGTAACATTTAATCGTTTTTTTATTAAACTGAAGGCTGATTTTGTAATATTTTGTCGTCTGTTTCCACTTTTTAAATTGTTTTTTACAAAAATAGAAATAAAAACAGTTACAATTATTACAATACTATTCTTTTGGAACCCTGACGGTCTTGTTTTCCGCCATATCCTTCATATATTGCTTTGCCGTCTCAATGGTCGTTTCATCAGGAATCATGACATAGGCAGACGAATTTGGAGTTGAGTATGTCGTCCGGGACGCCCCTTCTCCCGATACGCTGTATGTTTGAATTTTCCATTTCGGAGATTCGTCAATCTGATAATGAACCAATGCCTGAACGTCCTCTTTTGATATGTTGGTCTGAAAACTTTCTGCGACGGAATCCATGATTTCATCATATTTTTTTAACAGCGCTTTCGACATACACTTATGAATTACGGCTTCAATCACTTTCATCTGATTTTTTCCGCGCTGCCTGTCGCCCTCGGCAAAAGAATGACGCTCTCTTGCAAACCAGATTGCGCGGCTGCCGGATACGTTTTCGTTTAAGCCTTCATAAAACTGGCAGCCATGCGTATAAAACGTATAATCCGAATTGATGTCAATGCCGCCCAGCGCGTCAATAATATCAACAAATCCCGTAAAATTCATACGGACAAAATAATCCAGTTTGATATCATACAACTGCTCCAGCGTTTCCATAGAGACGTCAACGCCGTAGTTGCCCGCATGAGTCAGTTTATCGCATACGCCGTTTGATATGGACAGCGGCACATAGTAATCGCGCGGCGTGGAAACCAAAAGAATCTGATGGGTGACGGGATTGACGCTCATAATAATATTCACATCGCTTCTGCTCTTTGTCTTTACGTCGCCCTCAACGTCAATTCCGCTGATATATACCGTAAAGTTTTCCGCTGTGACGTCTTTCTGCGAAGAACGCGTCCTGATGGAATTTTCTACGGAAATGGTATAAACGCACCGGAAATCCTCTAAAAATCCGGCATATTTTCCGCTTTTTTCATCATTATTGTCGTCATCTCCCGCATCTTCAATCATATTGATCATGCTCTGATTTAAAATGACCGCCTGACGCTCCGACTGCGCGTATACTTTCTCAATCATCTGTACCGGATCTTTATAGCGTACCGTTTGAATCCTTTTCTGATAAATTTCCTCAACGCTGTTTTCAATCTTACGCATATCTTCGACAGCGTAAGCGTCGCTGTACCCGAAAACAAAATCTTTTAAATCTTCAATTTTTTCTGCGGAGCTCTCTTTTAAAATATAGATGCCGTACTCCGTCCTGCTCAGTTTGGAATTATCAATAATCCTGTCCAAAGTAGCGTCCGCTTTTTCAAACACATTGATAATTTTTTTGTGATAGATTGCTTCGACAATACTGCCCGCCACCATCACAATAATCATGACAACCGAAATAATACAGGAAGCAATATAGCGTTTTTTCCCTTTTTTCAGCGCCACAGCGCAAATCAATATCAGCAGGAGCAGAAATTCTGCAAAAAACAAAATCTTTTTTCCCACAAACCGAACCGCAAGAAAATCATTTGCAGAAATCCACCGATACATAAAGCAGTTAAATCCGATAAAAGAGAGAAAATACAAAATATTTAAAATGATTGCCGCTTTTTTCAGCCGGCTGTTTTCCGGCGCTGAGCCCGTATTTTCCTTATCCAATTTCTGAGTTTCTTTTTCTTTCTCCATTTGTACCTCCGCAGAATTTTCAGTCAAATTCTTTTATTTACTGTAATAAGTTTTTCCCTGAACTTTTACAAAAGCCTTCACTTTAAAATAATATTTCTTTCCGGCCTTTAAGTTTTTCTTTGTATAGTGTAATTTTTTTGCTCCTTTTATGGTTTTCAGCTTCTTTAATTTCTTTTTTGTTTTGCCGCCATAAATGACATAACCGTCCGCGCCGGAAATTTTTTTCCACGTCAGTTTCTTTTTCGTCTTTGACAGCGCTTTTATTTTGATCTTCGGAGACTTTAATGCAATCTTTTTGGCTCCGGTGACATAATCGCTATACATTTTTCCTGACGCGGTGGTCATGTAAGAACGCACCCGAAATCTGTATCGGACGCCCGGCTTCATATTTTTTACAACGCACTCCTGCGCCAGCCCGTTTGTAACCCTCTTTACGAGTTTATATTTTCCTTTCGGCGCCTTCATATAAATTTCATTTCCGTCTGCCACTCCATGATTGAACCATGACAGATGCACTTTGACAGCGGATTTCTTTTCAATCAGAAGACTATCCACATAGTTGTTTTTAATGCCTGCCCATTCCTTTTTTAAGTAAGCGACACGATTGGCAAGCCAGTTTTTGAGCAGCGCCACGCTCTGCGCGTAAGTTTCCGGCTGTGGATCCAGTTCCAACCCCTGCGGATTGTCGCAGGTGGAATATCTTTTTGTCAGGCTCCAGCCTGCTCCGCCATTGGACACGCTCTCGTAATTGCGCGCAAAAGACTGCCCGTAAGCAGTTGTCAGAGCTTCAATCCTGCTGATGCCCAGACTGTTGGTCTGGTACAGATTTTCCACAGCCGGGTAAACCTCCTGAAGTCTGGCGTTGACTTTGCTGACAAATTCATCGCTTTGTATCAGATAACGGTACCACTTCATTTCCGTACAGTACAAATCCTTATAACTCACGCCGTCCTTATAATAATCCTTATAAAAATTCGGCGAAGCATTTCCGGAAGACAAATCGACGTCCCATATCGGCCCGGCATACATTTTTCCGTTTTTTACATAGAAACGCGTGGAGCTGTAATTGAAATCGACCGCCTTAAAAATCTCACATACGATATAATAATTTACAAAAGAATCAACATCGATGTATTTTGCATATTCTGACATTTTATATGTTTTTAAAGCCGTTTCCGTCCTGTCAATATAACTTTTAATGCCGGAGGTCTGCGCCGCCGTCGGAACCTCCGGTACGTTGACTGCGAACCGCACCCCGTTTTTACTGTTTACATATGTGACGTCGGACTCATAGCGTTCCCGCTCCAGTTCAATCATAAAATCTGAAGACGTCTCCGTTTCCTCAATATCAACCTGATTGCTGCCGGCCTCCACCGGCTCCGTAATCAGATAATTGCCCTGTAAAACACCGTTGTAATACACATCAACAAATCTGCTCTGGCTGATATACTGCAGTCCGATTTTATCCGCAAGTTCAAACGCCAGTCTGTTCCGTATCAGCGTCTTATCAAATGCGTTTGCCAGCAGATTCCATTTTTTCCCTTTGTCCATTCCCAAAACGCTTTGTTTTGCGCTGAATTTTACCTTAAACGGCTTTTTTTCGGCTTTGGAAGTGGAATTGCCGCGCAGTTTTACATTTGCCTGCTCATCGCTGATTTCCACAGAACCGTCTTGTTTGACAACCTCCACCTTTGCCGTAACATATTCTTTCTGAAGGTTTGTCAGGGAAGTATCTGAAGTAATATAAATCCGTTCGATATCTGATGCGGCATAATTTTCCTGCGCATGTACGCCCGCATGACTGCCCATCACGATAATCAGCGCAATCAGGGCGCTCCAAAATATTTTTTTCATCTTATTTCCTCCGTTCCCATAATTCATTGCTTCCACAATGTCTGACTGTTTTTTATTATATCATTTCATACGGAAAAATACACTAAAATATTGCACGAAAAAGAAGTTTGAGAATATCTTACAGTATGGAGGCGTCTATGAAAAAAATAGCAGTTTTATCAGGTGACAAACGACAGGCCTCTGCCTGCCGTTATTTGAAAGAGAATGGGTTTGAGGCATACCTCAAAAATAATATGGATTTTCATGATGACGACGTCATTTTATGCGGCACTCCGCTTTTAAAAAACGGGGAATATTTAAACTGTGATTTTCATTCTGCATTTCCCGCTGAAACTTTTCTGGGATTGCTGCGGAAAAACCAGTATGTCTTTGCAGGCGCAATTCCTCAGGAAATCCGGACTTCCGCGCAGGAAAAGGGACTGCAGCTTTTTGATTTGCTCGACGTCCCGCTCCTTGTATGGAATAACGCCTATCTGACGGCAGAGGCGCTGGTGGGAAAGATTATTACCGATACGGACTTTTCCCTGCGGAAAGCAAAGGTTTTAATTATCGGTTTTGGACGCTGCGGTATGAATCTCGCCGCTCTGCTAAAATCTTTCGGTGCGGAAATTTTTGTTTACGACCATACCGAAGTAAATCTTGCGCGCGCCGCATCATTCGGCTGCCGGATTGCGGAATATGAACAGTTGGATACCCTTTTGCCGGAATTCCGGCTTATTATCAATACCGTTCCAAAAAAAATACTGACTCTGAAGCATTATCAGAAAATCAGCCGTCAATGCGTTTTGTATGATATTTCTTCCAGCCCTTACGGTTTCAGCAAAGATACCGCATCTGAAAACCATTTATCTCTTTATACATGCCCCGGCCTGCCCGGAAAATACACGCCGCAGACTGCCGGGGAATTTATTGCCAGAACTATAATATCATATATGGAAAGGAAGAAAGAAATAAATGGGACATGACTTTTCTGATAAAAACATTGGCATAGGAATTACCGGCTCTTATTGTACCTACAAGGATATGTTTCGCAAAATGAAAGAATTGTCTGAAACAAACGCCAATCTTACCATGATTTTCTCTGATCACGCTTCTTCGACAAACAGTCGTTTCGGTAATTACGATGAATTTTTGAAACAGGCAGAGGAAATCAGCGGAAAACCGCCAATTACAACCATTCCCGGAGCAGAACCAATCGGGCCTAAAGGACTTTTAGACCTTCTGATTATTGCCCCATGTACCGGAAATACATTATCCAAACTGGCAAACGGTATTTCTGATACTCCTGTTTTAATGGCGGCAAAGGCGCACCTTCGGAACAACCGGCCACTGGTAATTTTTTTAAGCACCAACGACGCCTTAGGCATGAACCTGAAAAACATCGGAATTTTATTAAATACAAAGAATATTTATTTTGTTCCATTCGGGCAGGATAATTATATTACGAAGCCAAATTCCATGATTGCTCATTTAGAATTGATTGAAGATACGATTGAGGACGCTCTTTTGGGGAAACAAATTCAGCCCGTCATCAGAAGTCCTCACGAACTGTAAACAATGCAATAACAATTAAAATGGATTGATAGGAGATTTTTATGTGTGGTATCGCTGGTTATTTTAGCAGGGAAGAAATCAAGATGGAACGTCTTGAGGCAATGATGAAGGCGCTCAGGCATCGCGGGCCTGACGACGAGGGAATTATTTTGGAGCGCTGCTGCGGTCTGGTTCATACCCGTCTCTCAATCCGCGACGTGGCAGGCGGAATCCAGCCAATGACGCGGACTTATCACGGCAGAAGCGCAACGATTGTATATAACGGGGAAATCTACAATATTCCCGAATTAAAGCATCGCCTTTCCTCATTTCCAATTCACTTTGAGACAACCAGCGATACTGAAGTGATTCTGTACTGCTATCTTGTTTTCGGAACGCAGATTTTTAAGGATTTAAACGGTATTTTTGCTTTTGCTATTTATGAGAACAAAACCCTGACATTAGTGCGGGATCATATCGGGGTAAAGCCGCTGTTTTATTATCACGACAATGTTTCGTTCCTCTTTGCCTCAGAAATCAAAGGGATTTTTGCCGGCGGCGTGAAACCGGCAGTCAATGAGGATTCGTGGCGCGAGATTATCGCTCTGGGACCTGCGCACACTTTGGGGTGCGGCGTCTTTCAAAATATTTTTGAAGTCCTGCCGGCGCATTATCTTGTGATTAACCGCGATGGAATCAAAGACTGTACTTATTGGAAACTCGAAAGCCACGAGCACACAGAAACCTATCCGCAGACTGTCGCGCATTGCAGCGAACTGATTACTGACAGTATCAAACGGCAGATGGTCTCAGACATTCCCATCTGTACTTTTCTGTCCGGCGGATTGGATTCGAGCCTCGTAAGCGCTGTCGTGGCTAAAGAACTCGGCGCGGGAAACCTGCGTACTTATTCGTTTGACTTTGTCGATAATCACAAAAATTTTAAAGCAAACAGTTTTCAGTCCTCAGAGGATCGTCCTTTTGTCGATATCATGGTGAAGCATATCAAAAGCAGGCATACCTATCTGGAATGTAACAATGAAAACCAGATTGCATGTCTGTTAAAGGCGACGGACGCCAGAGATATGCCCTGCATGGCTGATGTGGAATCCTCAATGCTTTATTTCTGCAGTCTTGTCGCAAAAGAATGTAAAGTAACGCTGACCGGAGAATGCGCTGACGAGATTTTCGGAGGCTATCCTTGGTTTCATCGGGAGGAGATGTTAAATCAGAATACATTTCCATGGTCTTACGATATGCCGGCGCGCACTTATTTGTTTCAGAAAGACTTTATTGAAGCCTTAAAGCCGGAGGAATACGCCGCGCGGCAATATCAGAATTCCGTAGCGGAGTGTCCTGTTTTAGAATCAGAAAACGATATCGAGAAAAAGCGCCGGAGAATTTCATGGCTCAATGTCCGATGGTTTATGATGACGCTTTTAAACCGTATGGATCGGTGCAGTATGTACTCCGGTCTTGAGGCAAGGGTGCCTTATGCGGACTATCGGATTCTGGAGTATGTGTTTAATATCCCTTGGGAATACAAATGCTATCAGGGGCAGACAAAAAGTCTGATTGTGGAGTGCGCAAAGGACTATCTTCCACCGGAGGTCTTGTACCGCAAAAAAAGTCCGTATCCGAAAACTTATGATCCGAAATATGAACAGTTATTAGGGGAAATGGTGCAAAATGAAATGGAAAGGAACCCACGCCTTGCTGAGATTGTCGACAAAAACCGCTTGCAAAAATTTATCAGTTCCACAAAGGACTACGGGCGTCCATGGTACGGTCAGTTGATGGCAGGGCCTCAGATGCTCGCTTATCTGTTACAGATTGGGTACTGGATCCGGAAATATCAGTTGTGAAAAAGTTTATTTTTGTATATAAAATAAAAAAGATGGCTCAATACCATCTTTTTTACTTTATATACATTTTTATGAAAGCCAAAGAGAGTCACGCTAATTTCTTTCTAATAAAATAAACGTCTGTGTTCTGTCTGCTTCATGATAACGTTCAAAAATAATATCATCATATTTATTTTTTCCGTTTTTATTGATTACAATATATTTTGCTTTACCTGATGCAAAATCCTTTTTCTGTTCGTCTTCCATCTGTTTGTCTTTACCTGACTGAAAATCCTGTAAAACACAATATTTATAACATGGTTGTACATCTGCAGCCAGATAAAAATATGCCCTGACATTATATCCTATAATGGCATTTCTGTCCTCAACTGAAACAGATTTTAAAATATCGCGGGATTCCTTTGCATAAACGCTGTCTGAACTATCCCGATATACGCCATAGGAATCATATAAAACCCCCACATTTTTAACGAGAACAATTCCTGCTGAAATGATTACAGCGCCCAGAAGTCCATATGTTAAGAATTTCTTATGTACTCCTCTTGTTTTGAGTAATCCGAGTGTAAGTGCCATCACCGGAATCCAAACCATCAGATAATGGCGGTATGGCATACCGCTCAGAAAAAAGATAATGCCTACGATGCTTGAGAGAATAATTCCCAGCCTGAGGGAAACTTCTTTTGCATTGAGTTTAAAATCATAAAGAGTGATAACCAATAAAGTAAAAACCGGAAATACATATATGATTTTTTTAATATTTTCAATTAGTGGAAGGCTTGCCCCCCCCGCACCGTTATTTGCAGTATAATGGAAATTATACAGAAAAGTGGCATATATCATGTCATACAGCGCACCGTTTCTGATAAAGTAAATCATAATCGGAAGCAGCACAACTCCTGCTCCCAAAATAAATGTACCCACGTTTTTTAAAACATTGACGTATTTTTTGTTTTTAAGTAATACAATAAATCCAACAAAAATAATCCCGCAAATGGGAATTGCGTTTGTAATTCGTGTAAACGCACATACCATAAACGTTATTCCATAAAAAAACGTATAGAGGGGATTGTGCTCTGCGCCTGTTTCACTCCGCAAGAAATATTTTGCCGCAAAATAAATGCTCCATGTAAGAAACGGTAAACAATATTCCTCTGTAAAGTTCCCTCCCTGAAAAAAGATATTTAAAATAAATAATGATATAATTGTCAACAGTATCCCATATGTTTTTTTATAAAACAATCTCAAAATCTTATAAATCCCACATAAGGTTGCTGTAAGGGATATTATTTGAATAATAAACACTCCTGCTTTCCCATTTCCAAAATAATAACCCAAAAACTGTATCAATACCATTACAGGCCCTTTATGGTCGAAAAAGTCTTGATACGGAATCATTCTGTGATTTGTCAGATAACCTGTTAATAAAAAAACAGCCGGATCGTCTTTCCAATAATCATACATAGATGATGTAGACCATGAAAATAGAAATAAAAATAGTGTGGAAATTACAAAAAACACGAAAATAAGCCCAAATGAACCGGCGTTGATTTTTTTACGATTTATCATTGTTTTCTCTCCTGCCGTCTGAAAAAACTTCTCACTTTCATCATAATAGAAAACTCTTTTTAAATAACTATATCTTATTGATTGTCCGGTTTATCTCTCTAAAATCCTTTAGCGCCTGCTTGCCAATACCAAATATTTTTTTCATATTGATAGAGTTTACGCCCCCCTGCCGCGGTCTGAATGTAATCGGAATATATTTTACTTTACAATCCTTTTTTGCATATATAACAGATATGATTACATTTGAAAGATTAAAATCTTTTGGCACAAACCCAATATATTTCTTTAATGTTGATGTCTTCATAATCCTGAATGGTGTGTTGGCATCTGTTACCGTTACTCCAAAACAAAGTTTTATGACAAATTTTAATGTCTTTGTCACAAACACTCTGGAGCCGCCATCTTGTCTTCCGTTTCTCCAGCCAATTACCATGTCGTACTGTTCCTTTTTGTCCCAAAATTCCGGAAATTCACTTGGAAGCGTCTGACCATCAGAATCCGTCTGGAAAATATAATCCGCCCCATGTTCCATAGCATAGTTATAACCATATAAAACCGTTGCGCCATGCCCTCCATTCGGCTTTGTAATAGGAATAAACTTTGGTCTTTCCTTTGCGTATTCCTCCATCAATGAATAAGTATTATCTTTACTTCCATCATCTACAATAACCAGTCTGCTGTCGCTTCCATATTGTTCAACAATAGGATACCAGTCGTCAATAACCGATTTAATATTTTCCTCTTCGTTATATGCCGGTATTACAATATATAATTTATCGTCCATTTAAAAGCCTCCATTCTTAAATCTTGCATCTTATGTTTTAAGACAATTTCAGATAATATTCTATCATTAAACCTTTTTACGGGCAACATTAAAATGTCACATTTCCCTGCAAAAAGTCGCTTAAACTGATAAAATGCAGAATTATCAATTATTTTTAATCACATAATTTTCCAATTTACTGTCTGTGTTGATTTTTTCAGAAATGGCAGTTTCCACTGCTTTCATCTCCTCGTAAAAATTCATCGCCGACATACGCAGGGCTCCATGTCCCATAATAATGAGCTGCTCCAGCGCATCGGAGGTGGCAACCGTCACCCTGTACCGGTTTGCCATCTGGTGCGTGGTTTTTGCAATATACATATCCGCAGTTTCCGCTTCTTTTGTAAATACCACAAAGACATTCTGATGTCGGTAAACAGTTTCTTTGTGCCGCTTCACATTATAAGCGTCAAAGACAGCAATCACCGTCTTTCCGGTATATCCCTGATAGTTGGAAAGCATATCCAGCAGCCGGTCTCTTGCGGCGTCAATATTGCCGGCTGCAAGCGTCTTTAAACTGTCCCATGCAAAAATAATATTATAGCCGTCAACTAACAGACATTCCGGAAGGTTCGGACTTTGCGCGCTTTTCTGAGGCTTCCTTTCCTTCAGTTCATAAGAACGCGTTTTCTTTTCCTGATAATCGTGTCTTTTCACCGGCCCGTAAGTCTGTTCAAAAATAGCCATCAGTTCCTTGTCTGCAGCATAACTGTCCTGATGCTCTTTTTTCGTTGCTTTTTTCGGCATTTCCCAAGTGACATCGTACGCCTGATTATAATTGGTATCGGTTTTTACATGCATATAATTTTCCACTTCATTCCATGGCACATAAATTCCGGAACCATGCTCACAGAAAACCGAACCGGTTGGATTTTTCAAGTCCGCTTCACTGTCATATCCAACAGCCGCAATCACCTCGTCAGCATTATGGCATGGCGCATACCCTTTATATTTTAAGGTCAGTATCCCTTTGCCATGCGTATATTCATTGACCTCATTGAGATAATCACCCATGGTGGCAACCGGCGCATATCCATTGAGAATACTGTACTCTCCCTGAACCTTTGGCGCGCCCACATGCCCTTCCATGCGGCTGATATCCGTCATTGCTCGGCCGACGCTGTCTGACGGGATTTGAAGCACAAAATCATAATACGGCTCCAGCAAAATACTTTTTGCCTTTTTTAACCCCTGTCTTACCGCGCGGTATGTCGCCTGACGGAAATCTCCGCCCTCCGTATGTTTTAAATGCGCTTTCCCTGCGATTAACGTAAAATGAATATCCGTCACCGGTGCGCCGCACAAAACGCCCCGATGCGTTTTTTCCGCAAGATGCGTCATAATCAACCGCTGCCAGTTCCGGCTTAGAAAACTTTCATTGACTGCGCTTTCAAAAGTAATCCCGCTGCCCGGCTCTCCGGGTTCGAGCAGCAGATGAACCTCCGCATAATGGCGAAGCGGTTCAAAATGCCCAACGCCCTCTACGGAATCCAAGATGGTTTCTTTATAAAGAATTTTTCCTGCGCCAAATTCGACCTGAAGTCCATAGCGTTCTGAAATCATTGCTTTCAAAACCTGAATTTGTACCGGCCCCATGACGCACACATTGATTTCTTTTGTTTCCTCATTCCACTGCACTTTTAAAGTCGGATCTTCTTCTTCGAGTTCTTTCAGCCATGCATAGACCTGATTTGCATTACAATGCGGCGGAAACTGAATACTGTATGATAATACCGGCTGTAAATCCGGCTGTTCGGACTCCGCTTCAATTCCAAGTCCCTGACCGGCATAAGTTTTCTCCAAACCTGCAACAGCGCAGACGCACCCTGCCAAGGCAGCCTGAACCGCACTGTATTTTTCACCCGAATAAATCCGGATATCATTTACTTTGGCGCTCCATTCCTCCCCGTCAGTAATGCCGCAGACTTCGTCCCGGACGTTTAAGCTTCCTCCGGTGATTTTCAAATGTGTCAGCCGCGCTCCTTCTTTATCTTTGCTGATTTTGTAGACCTTTGCGCCAAATTCGTCAGAGTAAACCGGCTCGCAGGCATATCTTCTAATCCCTTGGAGCAGCGTATCGACGCCTTTGTTTTTCAACGCAGAACCGTAAAAGCATGGGAACAGCCTGCGCTCATGAATCAAGCCCGAAATCATATAATCCGGAACAGCGCCCGTCTCCATGTAATGCTCCAAAACAGCTTCGTCACACATGGCAACGGCTTCATAGTCAATCGTCTGCGCTGAAAAATCAACGATATTATCCCCAAGCCTCCGGCGCATATTTTCAGCGCTGAACTCTTTATTCGTTCCGGGCATATCCATTTTGTTTACAAAAATAAATACCGGTATCGAATACCGTTTTAACAATTTCCAGAGCGTTTCCGTATGTCCCTGTACGCCCTCGCTTCCGCTGACAATCAGAACGGCGTAATCAAGCACCTGCAGCGTCCGTTCCATTTCTGCGGAAAAATCCACATGTCCCGGCGTATCCAGCAGGGTAATCTGCATATCTTCATATTCAACGACTGCCTGCTTGGAAAAAATAGTGATGCCGCGCTCCCGCTCCATTGCATTGTTGTCTAAAAAAGCGTCTTTATGATCCACGCGCCCTAATTTATTTATTTTCCCTGTCTGATATAAAATCGCCTCTGAAAGCGTGGTCTTGCCGCCGTCTACATGGGCAAGAATCCCGATACATAAATGTTTTTTTGTGTTGTTCTGGGAAATTTCAGCCATACGGATACCCCTTTTGTATATCAATGAAACCATTTTATTTATAACTGACAAATGCAAACCTGCCGCTGTCCGGCGACCATGAATTGACATTGATTGTTCCCTGTCCGCCAAACAGCCTGACTATCGTCTGCATATCGCTTCCGTCAGAATTCATTAAACGAAGTTCCACATTTTTGTCCGGCACATGTTCATAAGGTTTTACATCATTTTTATGATACGCCAGCATCACAACCTTTTTACCGTCCGGCGAAATATGCGGAAACCAGATATTCCAGTCCTTTTCAAATGTCATCTGAACCTGTTTCGTTCCATCAGGCTTCATGCGCCACGCCTGCATCATACCTGTGCGAACCGAATTAAACCAGATATATTCTCCTCTGCTGTCATATTCAGGCCCGTCGTTCAATCCTCCTGCAGTAGTAAGACGGGTTTCATTCCCACCTTCTGCCGGAATCGTATAAATATCATAACTGTCCTGCCGCTGCGCGCAGTATGCAAGCGTCTTTCCGTCAGGCGACCAGCCATGCAGATAACTCGGCCCTAACGGAGTAATCAACTGAGGAATTCCTCCCTGCAGGGGAACGATGAAAATTCTCGACAATCCGTCCTCTTTGACATTATGGCTTACCGCAATCCGCGTTCCGTCCGGCGATAATACATGGTCGTTATTGCACTGATTCACATAATCCGTATAAATTTCTGTACTTTTATAACATTCCAAATCAAAACGGTAAATTTTTCCCCGACTGTTATATGTCAGAAATTTTCCGTCATGCGACCAGTTGGGCGCTTCAATCAATTCATCAAACACAGCCAGTGTTTTCCGTTCCTTTTTATGGATATCATAAATCTCTAAAACTGATTTCATAATGTACTCCTCATAAAATATCAGAATATGAAAGAGTCAAGAAAAAATGGCTTCCGCAGAAACCATTTTCTCTTAATACTGTTTTATAATTTTGTTCCGCATTTTGCGCAAAATGCAGAGCCTTCCACAATTTCGCTGCCGCAATTCGGACAAACATTTTTTTGCTGCTGCGGCGTATCCTGCTGTGGCTCCGGTTTTATGTTTTCAAAAGAATACATTGTCGGCGCATCTACTTTCATATCGGTCTGATTATCGCCCTTGATTTTTTTGTTAATGGAAATCGTATTATTTACCAGTAAAATAAATAACATCATGGCTTCATAAACAATCCGCACGAGAATCGGGCCCAACACCATGGTTGCCAATCCCTCTAACGCCGTACTATGGAATGAACCATATCCAAAATATCCTGTATTATAACCTGAGAATAAAAGGAAAAATCCTAATGCGATACAATACAATGTCGAAAAGATATAGAGCACCTTTAATATCATCTCAAGAATTAAAAACTTGAAATTGAATAAATCATGAATAAATTGAAAGAATTTATTCAGAGAAGCCCTCTTGTTTTCCGGTGTAATAAAAATCAATGAAAGCACCGTACAAACTAAAGCTACAATAAAACCTAAAATAGTCACTACACTAACTGCCATGAAAGTTCCTCCCTTTGTAATTTTTTTATATTCTACCATAATCTGAAATAAATCTCAAATAGGAACTCATTTTAACGGACAAATGTGTCAATTTCGTGTCAAATTGTGTCAAAATCACATTTTTGCACAAAAAAGAGGCATCTTTCGACACCTCTCTTAACTATTTTTCTGATTGTCAAATATATCGCAATCCCTTTATTTATAGGCTAAAACTTACCATCTCTTGCTGCTTCTTCAACACTTACTGCAACGGCAACGGTAGCGCCGACCATAGGGTTGTTGCCCATACCAATCAGTCCCATCATTTCCACGTGAGCCGGTACGGAAGATGAACCTGCAAACTGTGCATCAGAATGCATACGTCCTAATGTATCCGTCATACCGTAAGAAGCCGGGCCTGCTGCCATATTATCCGGATGAAGGGTACGTCCTGTACCACCGCCGGAAGCTACGGAGAAATATTTCTTGCCG
>CANRMF010000033.1 GCA_947631665.1 uncultured Lachnospiraceae bacterium
ATAAACAAATGTGACTGTTCAAGAGAAAAAAGCAAGTTAAAATTTGCCTCTTGACAAAGGTCACTTCATAACAGGAGAGAGGATTTCAAAAATGGAGATAACGATTCAAGATGATTTTATCAAATTAGGGCAGGCGTTAAAACTGGCAGGGCTCGCAGGTTCGGGACTTGACGCAAAAATTGTAATACAGGAAGGTCAGGTAAAAGTAAACGGTGAGGTTGAAACCAGAAGGGGTAAAAAACTTTATCGCGGAGACACATTTGAATTTGAAGGAGAAACAGTAACAGTTCGGTAATGATAGTTAAAAAAATAGAATTAAATAATTTTAGAAATTATGATTTCTTGGATTTAACCTTTGATTCTAAAACAAATATTTTGTATGGCAATAATGCGCAGGGAAAAACAAATATTCTGGAGGCTGTTTATATATGCAGCGCCACAAAGTCCCACAGAAGCAGTAAAGATACGGAACTGATTAAGTTTGATGAAGACGAAGGCCATATCAAAATAATAATTGAGAAAAAAGGAAGGGAACACCGGATTGATATTCATTTGAGAAAAAATAAATCAAAGGGTATCGCCGTCGATGGGATTCCAATAAAAAAAGCAAGCGAACTGTTTGGCGTGTTCAATGTCATCTTTTTTTCACCGGAGGATTTGAATATTATCAAAAACGGGCCGGCGGAGCGCAGAAGATTTATTGATATGGAACTCTGCCAGCTCGACAAGATTTATGTGTACCATCTGATGAATTATAACAAAATCTTAATCCAGCGGAATAAACTGCTCAAGGATTTATATTTCAGACCGGATTTAAGGGACACTTTAGATGTGTGGGACAGACAGCTTGCAGATTACGGTTCAAAGATTATCAAAAGACGTGAAACGTTTATCAAAAACATCGGTGAAATTATGAACCCGATTCACCGCGCATTGACTAATGAAAAAGAAAGCATAGAAATTTATTATCAGAAAAACTGCAGGGAAGATGTTCTGTATGAGCAAATTCTGGAAAACAGGGAGAGAGATATCCGATATAAAACGACTTCAACCGGGCCTCACAGAGATGATATTTTATTTTTTAACGAAGGCATGAATATCCGTATTTATGGAAGTCAGGGACAGAAAAGAACGGTTGCTCTTTCTTTGAAGCTGGCAGAAATAGAACTGGTAAAAAGTATCATTCACGATACGCCGGTGCTTTTGTTAGATGATGTGATGTCTGAACTTGACAGCGGAAGACAAAATCATCTTTTAAACAGTATCGACAAAATACAGACCATCATTACATGTACGGGACTTGATGAATTTATTGAAAACAGATTTCATATCAATAAAATTTTTCAGGTAGCAGAGGGAAAAGTAGAAGAAAAGACAGTTTAAACTGAAAGGAGTTACTGAAAATGAGTAACAATGTAAACGCAGCAAATGAATATGGCGCAAATCAAATTCAGGTTTTAGAGGGACTGGAGGCAGTCAGAAAAAGACCGGGAATGTATATTGGAACAACTTCTTCAAGAGGGCTGCATCATCTGGTTTATGAGATTGTGGACAATTCCGTTGATGAGGCGCTGGCAGGTTTCTGTTCTACGATTGACGTTCAAATCAATCAGGATAATTCCATTACGGTAAAAGATGATGGAAGGGGAATTCCGACGGATATCAACGAAAAGACAGGAAAGCCAGCGGTGGAAGTCGTATTCACCGTACTTCATGCCGGCGGAAAATTCGGCGGCGGCGGATATAAGGTATCCGGCGGTCTTCATGGCGTTGGAGCGTCCGTCGTAAACGCACTTTCCAAATGGCTGGAGGTCAAAGTTTACCGGAATGGAAAAGTTCATTTTCAAAGATATGAATACGGAAAAGTAATCAATGAATTAAAAGTTATCGGTGACTGTGATGAAAGTAAGACCGGAACAGAAGTGACCTTTATGCCGGACGATTCTATTTTTGAAACGAATATTTATGATTTTTCCGTTTTGGAAACGCGTTTAAGGGAAACTGCTTTTCTTACAAAAAATTTAAAAATCGTACTGCGTGATGTGCGGGAAAAAGTCGTAGAAAAGACTTTCCACTATGAAGGCGGTATTAAAGAATTTGTGACTTACTTAAATCATGGAAAACAGGAACTTTATAATGACGTGATTTATTGTGAGGGAACGGTCAATAACGTTTATGTGGAAGTTGCCCTGCAGCACAATGACGCATATTCTGAAAATATTTTAAGTTTTGTCAATAACATCAATACGCCGGAGGGCGGTACTCAGTTAGAGGGATTTAAAAGGGCTATTACAAAAACGTTTAACAATTATGCCAGAAGCAGTAAGATTTTAAAGGAAAAAGAAGAAAATCTTTCCGGTGAAGACTTCCGGGAAGGTTTGACCGCGGTAATCAGTGTAAAAATAGAAGATCCTCAGTTTGAAGGACAGACAAAGCAGAAATTGGGAAACAGCGAGGCAAGGGGAGCAGTAGACAGTGTGGTCAGCGAACAGCTTACTTATTATCTTGAGCAGAACCCTGCAATTGCGAGATCAATCTGTGAGAAAGCAGTCCTTGCGCAGAGAGCCCGCAATGCGGCAAGAAAGGCGAGAGAGGCGACGAGAAAAACGGCATTGTCTATTTCAGCACTGCCCGGAAAACTTGCGGACTGTTCCGATAAAGATCCGAAAAAATGTGAAATTTTTATCGTCGAGGGAGATTCCGCCGGCGGTTCTGCAAAAAAGGCGAGAACCCGCGCAACGCAGGCAATTCTTCCGCTTCGCGGTAAAATCTTAAACGTAGAAAAAGCGCGGATTGATAAAATTATGGATAATGCGGAAATCAAAACAATGATTACGGCATTCGGTACAGGAATTCATGATGATTTTGATATTGAAAAACTGCGATATGACAAGATTATCATTATGACCGACGCCGATGTTGACGGCGCTCATATCGATACATTGATGCTGACCTTTTTCTACCGGTTTATGCCGGAGTTAATCAAGCAGGGACATGTATATCTTGCCATGCCGCCGCTTTACCAGATTACAAGAAATAAGAAAAATTATTACGCTTACAATGATGATGAATTAAATCAGATTTTATCTGAAATCGGCAGAGATAACCAGAATAAAATCCAGCGTTATAAAGGTCTTGGAGAAATGGACGCTTCCCAGCTTTGGGAGACGACGATGGATCCGAAAACGAGAATTTTGAAAAAAGTACAAATCAACGAGGATACCATTTCAGAAATTGACGCGACATTTACCACCCTGATGGGCGACGAGGTAGAGCCGCGCAGGGAATTTATTGAAAAGAACGCAAAGTTTGTACAGAATTTAGATATTTAGGAGGAAACGAATGGAAGATAATATTTTTGATCGAATTACAGACGCCGACTTAAAAGAAACCATGGAAACCTCTTATATTGATTACGCCATGAGCGTTATTGCATCGCGCGCGCTGCCTGATGTAAGAGACGGATTAAAGCCGGTACAGAGGAGAGTCCTTTATTCGATGGTAGAGTTGAATAACGGGCCGGATAAACCGCATCGTAAGTGTGCCCGTATTGTCGGCGACACGATGGGTAAATTCCACCCGCATGGAGACAGCTCTATTTACGGCGCGCTTGTGAATATGGCGCAGGAATGGAATATGCGCGCACCGCTGATTGACGGTCATGGAAATTTCGGTTCTGAAGACGGCGACAACGCTGCTGCCATGCGTTACACAGAAGCAAGGCTCAGCAAAATTTCGATGGAGATGGTCGCTGATATCAATAAAGATACTGTGGAATTTACGCCAAACTTTGACGAGACAGAAAAAGAACCGACAGTACTTCCTGCAAGATTTCCAAATCTTTTAGTGAATGGAACGAGCGGTATTGCCGTCGGAATGGCAACAAATATTCCGCCGCACAATTTAAGGGAAACGATTGACGGCGTAGTAAAGATTATTGACAATCAGGTGGAAGAAGACAGGGATACTTCCATTGACGAACTGATGGAAATTATCAAAGGGCCGGATTATCCTACCGGCGGCGTCATTCTCGGACATCAGGGGATTGAGGAGGCATACCGCACCGGACGCGGAAAAATTGTAACCCGCGCAGTCTCCGAAATCGAGACGATGGAGAATGGAAAAACGCAGATTATTATTACGGAACTTCCATATATGGTCAATAAGGCAAAACTGGTAGAAAAAATCGCAGCACTCCACAAAGAGAAAAAAATTGACGGAATTACCGACCTGCGAGATGAATCCGATCAGGACGGAATCCGCATTGTCATCGAAGTCCGAAGGGACGCCAATGCAAACGTCTTATTAAATCAGCTTTATAAGCATACGCAGCTTCAGGATTCATTCGGCGTAATTATGCTTGCGCTGGTAAACGGAGAGCCAAAGGTATTAAATCTGCATCAGATGCTTTCCGAGTATTTGAATCACCAAAAGGACGTTGTTACCAGAAGAACAAAGTATGAACTCAATAAGGCGGAAGAACGCGCGCATATCATTCAGGGATTGTTGATTGCGATTGATAACATCGACGAAATTGTTCATATGATTCGGGAATCCAAGACGACAGCGGAAGCGAAAGACAGCCTGATAAAACGGTTTGGTTTTTCAGATGCGCAGGCGCAGGCAATTGTAGATATGAGACTGCGTCAGTTGACAGGACTGGCAAGAGAAGACCTCGAAAAAGAGTACGCCGAGCTGTTAAAAAGGATTGAATACTATAAGGCAATTCTTTCCGATGAGAAAAAACTGTTGTCCGTTATCAAAGAAGAAATTCTTGTCATTCGTGATAAATATGGCGACGACCGGAGAACAAAAATCGGATATAACTTGGGAAATCTTTCCGATGAGGATTTAATTCCGAAAGAAGACGTTGTCATTGCAATTACAAATCTCGGATATATTAAGAGAATGTCTGTGGACAATTTCAAAGCGCAAAATCGCGGTGGAAAAGGCATTAAGGGAATGCAGACCATCAACAATGATTTTATGCGGGATTTGTTTATGGTATCTACGCACGACTACATTCTGTTTTTGACAAACACCGGAAGAATTTACAAATTAAAGGCGTATGAAATACCGGAGGCAAGCAGAACGGCAAGAGGAATGGCAATTGTCAATCTGCTGCAGTTACAGCCGGACGAAAAAGTTTCAGCGATGGTAGAATTAAAGGACTTTGAGGAAGACAAATATCTGATTATGGCGACCAAAAAGGGAACGATTAAGAAGACGCCGCTGTGTGCTTACGTCAATATCAGAAAGAGCGGTATTCAGGCAATCACACTTCGGGAAGGCGATGAACTGATCGAGGTACATATTTCCGACAATGAGGATAATGTATTACTCGTCACAAAGCAGGGACACGCGATTAAATTCCGCGAAAAAGACGTGCGTGAAACCGGACGTTCCGCAATGGGCGTGCGCGGTATTGATCTGCGCAGTGGAGATGAAGTCATTTCCATGCAGTTTGAAAAGACCGGCGAATGTATTTTGATTGTTTCTGCAAACGGCATGGGTAAGAGAACGCCATTTGCGGAATTTAAACTGCAAAATCGTGGAGGAAAAGGCGTCAAGTGCTACAAGATTTCCGAAAAGACCGGCGAAGTGATTGGCGCAAAAGCGGTCAATGACGGAAATGAAATTATGATGATTACCAATGAAGGCGTTGTCATCAGAATGTTTGTCGATGACATTTCAGTTCTCGGCAGAGTGACGTTGGGCGTGAAGCTGATGAATACCGGAACAGACAATGATATTGTCGTGGCAGGAATTACAAAGGTAAAGGAAAGTGTCACGCAGGCAGACGCAGAAGCGGCGGAGGCTTTGGCACAGCAGGAGAGTGTAGAAACAGCGGAGGTTTTGGAGCAGCAGGCAGACGAAAAATCCGCAGATGATTTTGACGGAACACCGGAGCAATCATCAGGAGAATAATAATCATAGAGGAGACGGCTGAACAGTCGTCTTTTCTTACGAGGAGGAAACAGGAATGAGAAATATCAATGCATCAGAAATTACGAAAAATATTAAAGAGATGTGTATTGAGGCAAATCATTTTTTGTCAGAAGATATGATCAAAGTTTTTGCGCAGGCAAAGCAGCAGGAGCAATCGCCGCTTGGCTGCCAGATTTTAGACCAGTTAGATGAAAATTTAGAAATTGCGGCAGACGATATGATTCCCATCTGTCAGGATACCGGAATGGCAGTCGTATTTATGGAAATCGGACAGGACGTGCATATAGAGGGAGAAAATCTGGAAGATGCAATCAATGAAGGCGTCCGTCAGGGATATGTGGACGGATATTTAAGAAAATCGGTGGTCAAAGATCCGATTCTTCGGGAAAATACAAAGGATAACACGCCGGCAGTCATTCATTACAGTATCGTGCCGGGTGAAAATATTAAAATAACGCTTGCGCCAAAAGGCTTCGGAAGTGAAAACATGAGCAGGATTTTTATGTTAAAACCGGCAGACGGGATTGAGGGAGTCAGGGAAGCGGTACTTTGCGCTGTCAGGGACGCAGGGCCAAACGCCTGTCCTCCTATGGTCGTTGGCGTTGGCATTGGCGGAACGTTTGAAAAGTGCGCATATCTTTCAAAAAAGGCGCTGACCAGACCGGCGGATTCTTCATCACCGATTCCGTATGTAAAGGAACTGGAGGAAGAATTGTTAGAAAAAATCAACCGTCTGGGAATCGGGCCCGCAGGACTGGGAGGAACGCAGACGGCGCTTGCAGTCAATGTCGAAACATATCCGACGCATATTGCAGGATTGCCGGTGGCAGTCAACATCTGCTGTCATGTAAACCGTCACGTCAGCAGAGTCCTGTAATCATATTCTTTAAAAAAAGATATTCTTTGAAAGAACAGATATTATTTTAAAAAATCAGAGGTAAACAACATGAATCGAAAAATTAGCGCGCCTTTAGAGGACAGTGTTGCAAAGGAATTAAGAAGCGGTGATTACGTATATATCACAGGAACGATTTATACGGCAAGGGACGCGGCGCACAAGCGCATGGCAGAGGCGTTAAAGGAAGGAAAAGAACTGCCGCTGTCTTTAGAACATAATATTATTTATTATATGGGACCGTCTCCGGCGAGAGAGGGCAGGGTGATTGGTTCTGCAGGTCCTACAACAGCGAGCAGAATGGACAGGTATGCGCCAAAGCTGCTGGATTTAGGTCTCAAGGGAATGATTGGGAAAGGAAAGCGTTCCAAAGAAGTAATTGATGCAATTATCAGAAACGGTGCTGTTTATTTTGCAGCAGTAGGCGGCGCAGGCGCAATTTTATCAAAATGTATTAAAGAGAGCAAAGTTATTGCTTATGATGATTTGGGAACGGAGGCAATTCGGGAATTAAAAGTAGAAGACCTTCCTGCAATCGTGGTAATCGACAGTCAGGGAAACAATCTTTATGAAACGTCAATCAGGGAGTATTGTAAGGAGGAAACGGCAGAGTAAAAGTGGAGAGGAATTTATCTGCGCGGCAGATAAAGAGATTATACCGGAAAAAGAATTTGTCGCATCTTAGGCGACCAAACGATAAGACAGATATACTATAATAAAAAGTATCATTTAGAACGTGTATTAAAAATGGAAAGGAGAAGAAAAATGAAACTTAACAAATCAGTAAAAAAGGCGTTAGCCTATGCATGTTCAGTGGTACTTGTAGTAGGTATCATGACAGGTTATCAGAAAAATGTGCAGGGAACAATACCTGAGGATATGACGGTTATTGACAACACAAAGGATTTGCATAAACCGGAGGGAACAGCGTGGCAGCTTTATTTTGGCGGTGCCGGCGGGCCGGTTGCTTCCGGTGGATTTAAAGGAGGCACATCATTAGAGGATCCGTTTACTTTATATGTAGAGCAGACCTCAGGAGCAGAATGGGGAATACAGGCAGTAACGCCACAGATTTCCGGATTAAAAGCTTTTGTAACATATCAGTATTCAGTTACTTTTACTTCAAGTAAAGCAGGAACTTTTTATACAAAAGAAAATTATTCAAATTCCAAAAAAGTAATGCAGGAGTATACAGAAGGAGAAAATACAGTAACAGGAACATTTACGCCTTCAGGTACCGGAGCAGTAATTTTGTTTGATATGATGGAAGTAGAATCCGATACATTATTTGAATTTACGGATATTTCCGTTACAGATGATTTTGTAGAGATTACAACAGAAGCTCCAACAGCCGATGCAGAAGGATATGAATATACTATAAGCGAAGAATGGACAAATACAACCCCATGGCAGGCTTTTGCCGGAGGGAAAAACTCCATGAAATTCAAATCGGGTACTGTAGATAAAAACAATATCGGACTTGATATGGAAATTTTAAACAGCAATGGTTCAGACTGGTCTGTACAGGCAAGAATACTTAAAGAAAAAGCAGTATTTGGGCCGTTGGTAAACCAGACAACTTATGACGTGGAGTTTTCTTATACTTCCAGCATGAGCGGAAGTATTGTTTTCCAGATTGCAGGAAACAATAATGAACCGATGCAGATTGAAGAAGGAACTCATGTTATTACATTTGAATATGCTTCTTTGGAAACAGGTTATCCGAATATTTATATGAACCTTGCAGGGCTTCCTACGGGAACAAAATTTAATTTCAATGCAAAATTTACGGAAAAGCAGGAGACGTCACAATCAAGTCCGGCAGAAACAGAGTCTTCAACGGAAGCTAAACCGGTGGAAACAGAATCTTCAACAGAAGCTAAACCGGTGGAAACAGAATCTTCAACAGAATCTAAGCCGGCAGAATCTGAGACGCCGTCCGTAGAAAAAACGACAAAACCGGTAGCTTCAACAGAACAAAAAACAGATAAACCGGAAATAACAAAGCAACCGGAATCAAGCAGTTCTGCAATTGGAGAAGAAAAAACTCCAGACGCAGGGGTTGCTGCTCCTGTAAAAGCAAAGATCGTAAAAGTTTCAGTGAAAAAGAAATCTTCAAAGAAAATAAGAATGTCTTTAAAGAAGACTTCCGGAGCAGAAGGTTATCAGATTGCTGTTTACAAGACAAAGAAAAATGCAAAACAAAATAAAAAAGCGCTGGTTAAAAAGTTTTCTAAAAAAACAAAGGTGACTGTTATTTCTAAAAAACTCAAAAATAAAAAGAATTTATATTTGAGAGTCAGAGCATATGCTTTGGATAAAAATAAAGTGAAAGTTTATGGCAAATGGTCAGCAATAAAAAGAGTTAAATCTAAATAATGAAGTGTGAAAAGTGATTTAAGGAGATGATATTGAGATGAAACAAACAATAAAGAAAATAGTTGCTGTAACTTCAATATTTGCCGTAACAATCCTTATGATTGGAAAAACAGAAACATTTTTAAGTCCGGTCAGGGCAGAAGACAATCTGTTAATCGGCGAATGGACGCATATACATGATTCTTATGAAGCAAATGATGCTTTAATTGCAGGAACAAAGGTTACTGCAAATGAAGAAGCAGGCTTTACGGCTAATATTTCAATAACCGGCTGGCAGAGAAACTGGTATGGTGTAGATGAAATGCCTGACGATGCATGGCCTTATGGAGACGGCTGGGCTGATAATCCTTATCAGTTGAGGTCTTATACTATGATGAACGTGACGCCGAAAAGTACATATGAGTTGTCATTTGATATTGAAAATCAAATGACTTCCGAAACCGGAAATCCTACGGAAAAGAATGTAACGGTTACAGTGGACAGCGGAATAGAAGGCGATACGGATAACACATTTTTATTTACTACGGTCAGAATTGCACCGAATGGAATATTAAAGTTTGACAGAAAATTTACCGTACCGGAGGATTATCAGGAAGATACCGTCATGATTGAGATTGCATATGGCGCGTATGCGTATTCCTATGGAGTATCGTCCTCATCTCTGATAAAGTTGATGCCAAAGGACGTCATTAGAAAATATGCATTTGCTCCGGGCACATCAGAAAATGTAAACGCAAAGGGAATTTTGAAGTTTACATCAATCAATGCAATTCAGACTGCATACGAAGAACCGACTGTTGAAAATCCTCTTGATAGCAATGGAGGAACGGAACAGGAAAGCGCTAAGGTAGTTTATGAACCATGTACATGTAATCACAATTCTAATGTAAACAACGAAACGCCTGCTTCAACAAATACCGGAAAACCGAACAGGGCAGTTATCAAAAGTGTAAAAAATCTTAAAGGAAGAAAAATCCAGATTCAATGGAAAAAGAGTTCGGGTGCGAAAAAATATCAGGTACGCGTGGCTGACGGAAAGAAAATAATTAAAAAGACAACGTCCAAACGAAAGATAACTTTTAAAAAGCTGTCTAAAAATACTCTATATAAAGTTTCTGTGAGGGCATACAACCGTAACGGATATGGAAAATGGAGCAGGGTTAAAAAAATAAAAGTAACAAAGTAACTAATTTATAAAAAGTGGAAAGGCTGTGGAAGCACACGTCTTTCCACTTTAATTGATGGAGCGTTTATGAAGAAAACAATGAGCAGAAATATTTCATTTTGTGTTGTGGCAATGCTGGTTCTTTGTATGCTGCCCTGTAATATCAATCAGATAAAAACCGTACAGGCTGATGATAATTATATCACTGTCTGGGAGGAGCAGTTTAATGGGGATTCGCTGGACAGAAGCATTTGGAATGTGGAACAGAATGGCGACGGAGGCGGAAATCAGGAGCTTCAGTATTATCGTGACAGCAGAGAAAATATCGAAGTCAGTAATGGAACGCTGAAAATCAGAGGTCTGGCGCAGGGATATGGAGGAAAAGGATATACCTCAGGAAGAATCAATACAAAAGGAAAAGCAGAATTCCGCTATGGAAAAATAGAAGCGAGAATGAAACTGCCAAAATTTCAGGGCGCTTGGCCGGCGTTTTGGACGCTTGGTGGAAATCATAGTGAAATCGGGTGGCCGAGATGCGGTGAGATAGACATCATGGAAGCGATAAATACGGAAAACTTTACACATGGCGCGCTGCATTGGTATGGAGAGGGAAAAAGAGACAGCAGCGCAGAGTCCCTGTCAGCACTGCCGGAAAATTTTGAGCGCACAGACTGGCATGTGTATGGTATGGAATGGACAAAAACAGAAATAAAAATGACTGTTGATGGAAAGACATTTTTTACAGAGCCAATCACAGACGGCTATATGGGCGAATTTAGAAAAGAGCATTTTATCATTTTAAATCTGGCGATTGGAGGACAATGGCCGGGATTTAGTGTTGATAATTCCAAGTTTCCGGTCACGATGGAAGTGGATTTTGTCCGCGTGTCACAGAAATCATCAGAAAAAAATATTGTAAAAGGAAGCGGTGTCCCGGAAAAATCTCCGATTATTATTCCGGAGAAGAAAGAAATCCGGAATGTCATTGAATACAGGGATTCTTGGAATGTTTATTTTAATACTGCAGTGGTAGAAGGAAGCGGAAGCAGCACAGATTCATCAGGATTTAAAGCGGACATCAGACATCTTGGAAGTAAAGGGAGACTAATTAACGCATCTATTCGAGGGATTGATTATATATCGGGGAATACATATCAATATCAGGGTACATTTCTATCCGATAAGGATAAATATATCGCCGTAAAAGTAACCGGAGAAGATACAGAGGAAGATATTTTTGCCAATTATATTATTTTTTTGCAGGCAGGAGTTCCATATCACTTTTGTGAAAATGTCACCATACGCAGCGATTATGATGAAAGAGTGGACTTGGTTGTTGAAATGGGTGGAAGAATTGGAGGCGAGTATCTCGACACAGACACGAGCCTTACGATTACAATGACGGACGCTTCATTTATAGGAGAGGCGGAAGCGCTTGACGAAATTCCAACCAAAAAGCCGCAACAGGAGTTACCGGATTTGTCGACGGAAGCAGAAGACAATTTTGAAAAAAGCACGACAAAATCTGAGCACACATCAATGACCGGGCAAAATAAAGAAAAAGTCCCTGCGAGTGAACTGAGAAATTTTAAGAAAAAGAAAGGAAAGATTGTATCGGTTAAAAGGAAAAAACAATCTATCCGGATAAAAATAAAAAAAATATCCAAAGCGCAAGGATATCAAATCCGCTATTCAGTCAACAGAAAAATAAAAAGATATAAAGCGGTAAATATTAAGAAATTACAATATACGATTAAGAAAATCAAAAAGAAAAAGACATATTATATTAAAGTTCGGGCTTATCGGAAAAGTGGCGGCAGATTTTATTACAGCGCATGGAGCGGCATTAAAAAAGTAAAACCATAAGATAGGATTTTGTAAAAAGGCAGTACGGAAAAAGCAAAATTTTCCTACTGCCTTTTTTGTAGTTTTTTATAAGAAGTAGTGGTAAAATATTTATAATGATGTGCGGGGGATAAGGAATGATTTATTTTTTCAGGAGAACAGAAAATGCCATTTTTTATCATTAGACAGGATATTACAAAAGTAAAAGCTGACGCTATCGTTAATACGGCAAATACAAACCTGATTCAGGGAAGTGGGACAAGTCGGGCAATTTATCTGGCTGCGGGAGAAGAAGAATTGACTAAAGCATGTGAAGAAGTCGGCTTCTGCGAACGGGGAAAGGCTGTGATAACAGATGGATTTCATCTTCCTGCAAAATACATTATTCATGCAGTCGGGCCTGTCTGGAAAAAGGGAAAGTGGCAGGAAAAAGAAATATTATACAGCGCGTATACGGAATCTTTAAATCTGGCAAAACAATACGGCCTCCGGTCAATAGCATTTCCATTGCTTTCAACAGGTTTTTGCGGATATCCTAAAAATGAGGCGCTGATGGTGGCGAGAAACGCTATTGAGGATTTTTTAAAGGAAAATGAAATGACCGTATATCTGGTCATATACGACAGGGAAAGTTTTGAAATCAGCAAGAGTATTTTTGCTTCCATAGAAGAATATATTGACCAAAATTATGTAGATTTGAAAGATGAAACTTTTGTCAGTGAAAAAACTCTATCTTTGCAGACAGGGCATACCGAAAGTCCCGCGTCTGAAAAGGATAAAAAGAATTGCAGGGAATCAGACATCAGCCGGCTGATTCATCGGGAAGAAGAAAGTTTTACCGAAATGCTATTGAGAATCATTGACCAAAAGGGAATGACCGACGCTGAAACTTATAAAAAAGCAAATATTGACAGGAAACTGTTTTCTAAAATAAGAAAAAATGAACATTATTCCCCAAGTAAAAAGACGGTCTTTTGTTTTGCGATAGCGCTGGAATTGACGTTAAAGGAAACCAAAGAGCTCATGGAAAAAGCAGGCTTTGCATTGTCAGACTGTTCAAAGTTTGATTTGGTAGTATCCTATTTTATAGAAAATGGGAATTATAATATTTTTGAAATCAATGAGACGTTATTTGCCTATGGGCTGCCGGTTTTGGGACATTTATAGTTGATTTAAAAAATTGTTAAATAAGTCCTTTTGTCTCCGCCGTTTACTGTCGATAAGAAGTATTTGACAAACAGAAACCGCTATATTATAATTATTTTTGCGTTGCACAGTGCGCAATAAAATATAGATTGAAAAATCAGGCATGGAGAAGTACTCAAGTGGCTGAAGAGGCGCCCCTGCTAAGGGTGTAGGTCGTTTGCGCGGCGCGAGGGTTCAAATCCCTCCTTCTCCGTTTTGTAAGAACCCTAATTTTGATATAGACCGTATCAGGATTAGGGTTCTTCATTTTTATATACAACTTATATGCAAAAGTATAGTATAATAACAGAGAAATAGAGATACCAATCATACCTGTTCAGGAGAAATTTAAAACATTAAATTTGTATTTTTACAATAAAGAGGGGGCAGAACCGATGAGTCAGATATTATGTTCTACAGGAGCGCTGCTTGGCAGGCCAAATCATAGAGATTACAGAATACTTGGTGATCTTGCATCAGAACTTGAATGTGACGGCTTTGAATTTATGATGTACGAGTCATGGTATTCGGAATTGGAAAATTTAATTTCAAGCGTGCAGTCCCTCCATCTAAATATTCCGGTTGTTCATGCGCAGAAATCTTTGGGAGAATATCTGTGCGGTATGAAAGTCTGGCGTGAAGGGGACGAGTATCCGGAATATGTTATGACGGAAAAAGAAGATAAAGAATGGTTTCAAAAAGGAATAGAACTATTTTCTATCAATCTCAAAATTGCAAATGCGTTTGGCGCGGAAAAAATGGTGCTGCACTTGTGGAACGGACTTCCTTCGGATAAAAATGTGGACAAGAATGTGGAACGTTTTGGGATTTTAAAGGATATGGCACAAAAAGCGGGCGTTATGCTGATGGTAGAGAATGTAATCTGCAATACATATAGTCCGCTATTTAATATGAAAAAAGTCCATGAAAAATATCCGGACGCCGGTTTTGTCTACGATACAAAAATGGCAGAGTTTCATGGAGAAACGATGAAACTGTTTGAACCGGAATGGGAGTGGCTTGTCAAAGAAGGACATCTGAAGCATCTGCACATCAATGATTACGGCGGAGGATATATGGATTGGGGAAATTTCAATATTCTTCCAATCGGAAAAGGACATATTGATTTTGACGGATTTTTCAGAAAGCTTTTCCAATACGGATACGACGGCGACTATACGGTTGAGGCTACCGCATTTGACAGGGCAACAGGAACTGTTGATATTGAGATGTTAAATACCTGTTTTAAGAACTTGAGAATATTGATAAAGAAGTGGGGAACACAAAATGACTGAAAAAGAAAAAATGGAAAAGCAGATGATTTACGATGCAAACAATGATTTGGAACTGCTGGCAGAACGGCAGGAATGTAAAACGCTCTGTCAGCAATATAACAATCTGCCGATTCAGGATTTAGAGGCTCGCAGAAGCCTGATTAAAAAAATCTTGGGTAAAACAGGGGAACACATTCATATTGAACCGGATTTCTGGTGTGACTATGGCAGATATATCAGTGTCGGCGAAAACTTTTATGCAAATCATGGACTGGTTATTCTTGATGCAGGAACAGTGACCTTTGGAGACGACGTGTTTATCGGCCCCGGGTGCGGTTTTCATACAGCAGGGCACCCCATTGATTTCAGGCAGAGAAATCAGGGATTAGAGTATGCCTATCCGATAAAAGTCGGCAGTAACGTCTGGATTGGCGCAGCAGTTTCTGTAATGCCGGGAGTGACCATCGGAGATAATGTCGTCATAGGCGCGGGAAGTGTTGTCGTCAAAGATATTCCATCTGACAGCGTGGCAGTGGGAAATCCATGCAGAGTTATACGAAAATAGGAGGAGAATGAGATGTTTGACATCAAAAAATTAGAATGGACAAGGACGCCAAAAGAATGTGTCATCGAAGAAAACCGCATTGAAATAGTCACGAATCCCCATACGGATTTGTGGCAGCGCACCTATTATCATTTCAGAAATGACAATGCTCCGGTTTTGCAGATGCGGACAAAAGAGAAGTTCTTCTCATTTTGCGTGCGGACGGCGTTTGAGAGCAAGCACCGTTTTGACCAGTGCGGCGTAGTAATGTATTTAAACAGCGACAACTGGTTAAAGGCTTCCATCGAATATGAGAATACTAAATTTCAGCATTTGGGCAGCGTTGTCACAAACCATGGATATTCGGACTGGGCAACGACGGAGATTGACGCATCTGTAAAGTCCATGTGGTATCGTTTGAGCCGGAGGGAAGATGATTTCTGTCTGGAATGTTCAAAAGACGGAGTACGGTTTTCCCAGATGCGGGTATGCCATATGTGGGAGGCGACAGATGAAATCCGGTTTGGAATTTATGCCTGCAGTCCGGAAAATTCATCTTTTAAAGCGGTATTTACAGACATGGAGATGACAGAGTGCAAGTGGCTGCCGCACGACGGGCAGCAACCGGACGAAGAATGAAAAGGGAAAGTGGTACAGGTAAGATGAAATCAGAGGTCGGGAAATCTGTTTTTTGAAGAATGATACATGAGAAATCATAGAGATACGGTTTACTTTAAGACAACTACTGCGTTATTGAAATTGGCAATGCCTATGATATGATTTTACTATAATAAATCATAAGGAGAGAGCCATGTTATATTTATCAGAAAATTTGAGGAAGTACCGTATTTTAAAAAATCTTACGCAGGAAGATGTTGCAGAATATTTAGGAATTACAGCGCAAAGTGTTTCCAAATGGGAACGGGGCGAATCCTATCCTGACATTACGCTTTTACCGGCGCTGGCAAACATTTTTGAAACAAGTATTGATTTGCTGGTGGGAATGGATACAATTCGCGCAGAGGCAACCCGATATAATATTCACAAAAAGGCTGTTGACTATCAGCGCAAAGGCGATTATGATTCTGCGGAAAAAACGTATCGGGACGCATTACTGATTTACCCAAACAAGCCGGGAATGATTTTGGGACTGGCAGGCACACTGGCGTTAAAAGGTAACACAGACGAAGCGATTGAGTTGATAGAAAGAGGGTTACCAATATCCATCAATGAAAAACAAAAAGCAACAATGCGGGCGGTTTTGTGTTTTTTATATCTGAAAGCAGGATTTGAGGAAAAAGCAAGCCGGCTTGCATCAGAGCTCCCGCATACAAGAGAAAGCCGGGAGGTTATTCAACCTCTTATTTGTAGGGGTTTAACGGAAAGTGAAATGAATGAACACATCAGGAATATTTTAATTGGTGATGGGAAAGGAATTTGGTAAGGAAAAGAAATGCACAGAATTTGCAAGTGATTGTGAATTAGATAATGAAGATAGTTTGAAATTTCATTTGGCTATGGGATTTGAGGAAGCAAATAGAATAATCTGTTTCAGGAAAGAAATATAGAAATAAAAAATAGGCAATGCTGACTGGCGAAAGGGAAGATTTTATTTAATGGAAAAACATTTATAACCTGTTTGCCTAAATAGATGTTGCAACAATCATGTGGAAAATACAGAAATTATTTTAAATTTTTATGGAGAAAAAATATGAGTGAATATAAATATTACACATTAAGAGAGAAGCCGGAATTAAAGGAGACGGCAGCCAAATGGTTTCAGAATAAATGGGGCGTGCCAAAGGAAGCTTATCTGGAATGTATAGAAGCTTATCTTAATCATAAAACAGAACTCGGCTGGTATTTATGCCTTGATGGTGAAAAAATCATAGCCGGAATGGGATTGATTGAAAATGATTTCCATAATAGGAAGGATTTATCACCGAATATCTGCGCAGTATATACCGAAAAAGAATATCGCTGTAAAGGAATTGCAGGACACCTGCTTGATATGGTTGTGAAGGATATGAAATCAAAAGGAATTACACCGCTTTATCTTGTTACAGACCATGTTGGCTTTTATGAAAGGTACGGCTGGGAATTTCTGTGTATGGTACAGGGAGATGGCGAGCCGGATATGTCCAGAATGTATATTCATAAATAATATCATCTTTATACAAAGAAAGAAAAAGTATCAGTAGAGAAATTTATAGGAGGTTATTTTGGAAAGAATAGAAAAATATAAATTAAAAACAAATGATTTTATATTAAAAATGGATCTTAAAGTATTTGATAAAGATGTTAATATTCCAGTAAATTCCATATTAAATATAAAAATATATAGTGATAATTTTAGCGCAGTTACTACAATGGATATAGATATAAAAATGCTCCAAAAGTTTGCCAGAAAATTATCTGACGTTTATACTTCATTACAAGGCTGTGCTGAACTAAAAGAGACTTATGGAAATAGTTTTATTATGTTTAGAGCAATGAATAATGGGCATATATATGTTACTGGAAATGTCAATAGTCATTGCAGAAATGGATATGAGCAGGAATTAAAATTTGAGAGTGAATTTGACCAGTCATATCTTAAAGCGTTTGTTAATGCAATGAACCAATAACAAAAATTTCTACTTATAATACTAATAACGCGATTGTTTAGAGGATAACAAATGAATCAATATTTAAAAAATTTAAATAGAATAGAATTTGTCATTACATATGCCTGTACAGGCTGCTGTAAGCATTGCTCGCAGGGAAACCATACTGCATTTAGAGAACATATTGACAATGAAAAAGCGAGAGAACTCGTAAAAAGCGTTGCAGAAAAATATCAAATAAACTCACTGATGACATTTGGCGGGGAAGCGCTCATTTATCCGGAAACAGTCTGCGCAATTCATTCTATGGCAGCAGAAATGAAAATACCGAAGCGACAGCTTATTACAAATGGATTTTTTAGTAAAGATATTGATAAAATCAAATCTGTGGCGCAAAGTCTGGCACAGAGCGGAGTGAATGATATTCTGCTTTCCGTAGACGCCTTTCATCAGGAGACAATTCCGATTGAGCCGGTGAAAATGTTTGCAGATGAGATTTATAAATCGGGGGTTCAGATTAGAGTACAGCCTGCGTGGCTTGTAAGCAAAGAGCATGATAATACATATAACCGTAAAACAAAGGAAATACTCAAACCATTTATAGATGATGGAATTCAGGAAAATGACGGGAATGTGATTTTGCCAAATGGGAATGCGCGGAAATATCTTAGTGATTATTTTGATTTGGATAAAGAATATGTCAGCCCATATACAGAAAATCCCAGAGATATCCATGCGATAAGCATTAACCCAAACGGAGATGTTTTAAACGATAACATTTTTCAAACAGACATTTTGGAAATATTGGAGAAGTACGAACCGTAAAAAATACTGAAGCAGGGTTGGTTACAAGGAATGTAATCAGATGTGCGCAGATGATATTGAGAAATTATTTATATCAATAGTGTTTGAAAAGATAAAGACATCATGCCCTTAATGGAGAAGTACCATGTTTGAGGAAAAATTTTTTATCCGCAGAAAAAAGAATGATGAGAAACTCATAAACTATGGCTTTACCAAAAAAGCAGACGGATACCAATACACCACCTCTGTAATGAACGGTCAGTTTTTACTGTATGTCTTTGTTGATAACAAAGGCGCGGTTTTCACAAAAATGATAGACTGTTTGGAAAATGAGGAATACCCGCTTTATAAAGTTTCAGCTTCCGTCGGTTCTTTTGTCGGGAAAGTCAGGGCAGAATGTGAGGCGGTATTGACGGACATTGCAGAGAAATGTTATGAGACGGATATCTTTCATGGAGAACAAACATTGGCTGTCATAAATTATGTGCGGGAGAAATATGGCGACGAGATGGAATATTTGTGGGAACGGTTTCCGGACAATGCAATTTGGCGAAGGAAAGACAACCGGAAATGGTATGGGGCTGTTTTGACGGTATCCAAAGAGAAACTCGGTCTTGCCTCTGGTGAAATTGCGGAAATCATTGATTTACGCCTGCAGCCGGAACAGGTGGCACAGACGATTGATCATGTAAAATATTTTCCCGGCTGGCATATGAACAAAAAACACTGGTATACAATGCTGCTGAATCACTCCGTTTCCACAGAGGAAATCTGTGAGCGGATTGATATCAGTTATGCGCTCGCTGTAAAATAAAAAAGACATGATGAAAAACATCTGTCCATATTATCATGAATTATAATGTTACAGAAAAGACGTCTTTCATGGGGAATGGAAACTCTATGAAAAACTTCCGGAAATAAAAATTTCTAATCCGATTGCAATCAAAATGACGCCGCCGAGAAGCTGCGCTTTGTTGGACAATTTTGTGCCAAACCTTTTACCGATGAAAAGACCTGCCATACAGATAATAAAGGTCACGACTGCGATAATGGCACAGCACGCAAATGCCGAAATCCATTCATAGCCGGCGATAGTAAAACCGACAGATAGCGCGTCAATCGAAGTGGCGATACCCTGAATAAACAGCGTTCCAATATTAAGCCTCTGTTTTCCGCTTCCGTCCTTCTTATCGCCGATACCCTCAATCAACATTTTCCCGCCAATTATAGTGAGAAGAATGAGCGCAATAAAAGGGATAAACTTTTCAAAAGCCTCAAAATATTGGACAATGGTATGCACGCAAACCCACCCGATCATCGGCATCGCAAACTGAAATCCGCTAAAAACGCCGGCGATTTTGCTCATCTTTTTTCTTTTCATTTTGGGTTCATTCAAACCATTTGCCATCGACACCGAAAAAGCGTCCATCGCAAGTCCCACCCCAAGCAGAACACTATTGATAATAAAGATAACATACCATTTCATGATGGCTTTCTCCTGTCGTTTAAAAATAATAAAGACTCAGAAATAACCGCACCGGCTGTATCTGAGTTTCAATTAGTATATTACGCATACGCCGGAATGTCAAATAATTCCGAATTAAAAGATAGGGTATGCAATTCCGAATTAAAATGATAAGCAACCAACAGTTGCATGAAACTCAAAAATCAGGTTATTGTTTCAAAATGCGCTTTTGCTATAATTACATTAGCAGTTGCAAATTAAAAAAATGGAGGAACAATAATGACAGATGCAATGGGAAAACAAATTAAAACCCTGCGAAAAATAAAAGGGGTAACGCAGGAGGAAATGGGAGCGGCATTAGGAATCAGTTATCAGGCAATTTCAAAATGGGAAAACAATACAGGATTCCCTGATGTGCAGATGATACCTAAAATCGCAGAGTACTTTAGCATTAGTATTGACGAATTATTCGGCTATAAACTAAATGCCCTGACAAATAAAGAGCGGCTGATTCAATTTATGGAAAACAATCAGATATTATGTTTGGGAAAAAGCAAGCTGAAGCATGGCGGAACAGCAGAATATTATGTAAACACTGAAAACTTTAATACAAACGCCCAGATAGCAAAGATTGGAGAATATTTTGCTGATTGTATTAAGGAAAATCATTTGAAGTTTGATACGCTGGTAGGACTTGCTTATCATGGCATTGCCTTTTCTGCCGCAACTGCAACAGCGTTGTTTAATAAATACGGGACGACAGTAAACTATTGTTATGACCGGAAAACAGCGGACAGCAGAGGCAGGACAATTTGCGGGCACACACCGGAAAACGGAGAACGCATTGTAATCATTGATGATGTAATGACTACCGGAAAAACATTAGAACAGCGGATAGACCGGTTGAAAACGATTGCAGATATTACGGTGGAAGCGGTTATCGTTATTGTAAACCGTAAGAAGCAAGTTGTTCACAGCGGGGAAGAAAGAATTTATCAAAAATACGGAGCAAAAGTTTTTTCAATGATTACAGATGAGGACATCAATGAATATATCCGCTCATAAAATAGCCTGAGAGTGTATTGCTGATTTTATACAAAACAGTGGCGGGGTTACCCGCCTTTCAAAAAAATAAAAAACATAAGCGGAATTGAATAGATGTTTGAATTACTTCCTATTAAAAAGATAAAGTGTAATTAAAAAAATTTAACGCACAAAAACTGTTCCAAAACAAAACTAGATATTGTGTTTCAATCAGACAAAATACATACATCTTGAGAGGCTTTATTTTATCAAAAAAAGAGGGAAAATTTTTTACAAAAATATTGTTGACATTATAAAACAGTAATGGTAATATTAAACTCCACCTGCGGAAAAAGTGGGTGGAATTTTTTCGGCAAACCTGAAAAGACTCCTCGAAATTTTATCTAAAAAAGATAAAAAAAGTAGTTGACAGGAGGGAGCAGGTGTGCTATATTAAACAGGCTGTCGCAAAAACGGAGGCAG
>CANRMF010000034.1 GCA_947631665.1 uncultured Lachnospiraceae bacterium
CTAAGCCTATTGAACAAAGATTTATTAAGTTATCAAGGTACATTTACTGTATCTAAAAGATATTATACGAGGAGGTAAGTTATGACAGACTTAACAGAATTAGAATTGCAGAATATCAGACATTTGATTACCGGTTATGAAACCAGTTATGACAAAATGACTGATTATGCTGAGAAGACTACCGACCAGAATCTTCAGCAGTTTTTTAACAAGGCTGCACAGTCTGCGCAGGACAATAAAAAGACTTTAATGCAGTTTCTCGGTTAAAGTAATGAAAAATAGAAAAGGAGAGTATTATGCAGGAAAAATATATGGTTACGGATTCATTGGAATCCATCAATGCGGAATTAGGAAAATTCGGAGAAATGATTCCACAGACAGATAACAAGCAATTAAAACAGACCTTAAAGACATTCAGAAATAACTGTGAGACATCTCAGGAAGAACTCTATGAGATGGCAAGAATGAAAAACTATTATATTCCGGCAGAAAAAGCGACGGATCAGGAAGTATCCAGAGTCCGCGCGATTTTCACATCAGGATTATAGAAGATATGTATGAGAAAGGCGGCTGCGTTTTGCAGCCGTTTTTTTTATAGGATTAGCGTGTCAAAAGGGTGTTTTGCAAGAATCGCAGAGGTACAAAAAGGCAGCCATTCCAGCTCGAATCCGCAGATAAATCTGCTACTTCTCGCTGATTTGGGTTCCCCAAACACATAAATATTTAAAAACCCACTTGACATATATGTTTACTGGTATTATAATACCCATTAAACCGATAGGAAATATATGTAAAAGGAGAATTCAGAAATGAAATTTGTGTCACAAGCAATTTTAAACAGATGTTGCTGCGTTTGTGTAACCATGTGTCGTTGTTGTCGCATGGCTTGTTGCTGTTGCCAAAATTTCATAGAGAGCTTCTTTAACCGATGGATCTACAATGCTATGATCGAGTTTGGATAGAATGATTAGGCGATTTAATTTTTTAATTGGATTTCGTTTATTTTGATATGTGGTGAGAAGCTTTCAGAAAAGAAGGCTTCTTTTTTTCTACATAATTTTTAGAAAGGTATTTTCAAGGTATGAATGGAGTTATAAAGAAAAATTCAAATATCGGTTTTTGTAATATCATACCGAAAAAATTTTGTTGCAGCATACGATGTTGTTTGAATTTTGTATAAAGGAATGATAGAGCAAAGATTGAATTTTGGAGGAAATTTTGAAATGAGAAAATTTATTAAAAAAGCGATTGCAGTTACAACTGCCGTATCCTTAGCAGTAGGAAGTTTCTTTACAGGCACAGCGCCAATTGTAAAGGCAGACAGTATTGCGAATACAGAAGCAACCAAAGACAGGTATCCTTGGACGCCGGTAGAAGGCGGAACTACAGGAGATTATATTGCAGATTCTTATGACGGCGTAGAAACAGGTCATGTATTTGAATCCGTAACACAGGAAAGATTATTAGACATTTTAAGCAGCAAAGGAAATTATTATATTGTATTCGGAGGCCCGGAACATGCCACAAGCCAAACGGTACTCGCAACAATCAATAAACAGGCGAAGGCAGACGGAATCACTAAGATTTATCATTTTGATCCTTATATTGATGGATATCAGATTGATATTACAGATGCAAATACAGTATTTAAAGGAAACAGAGTTTCTGTTAATGAACTTTGGAAAAGAATTGTAGCATTACTTCCTGAAAGTGAAGCAATTACAAACTACAATTCATCAGATACTTTATTATTTGCTATCAGTAATGATGGAGCAACAAAGGAAATCAAGGCATCTTATGACCTGAAAACAACAGATGATTTTGATGAAGCGGCTGCAAAGAGTGAAATTGCAAAGGTATTCAGAGGCGGTGCAGCCGATGGAGCAGTTGTAGCAGGTGATGTAAGAACTGATTTTGAATTTTTTAAGAGAACTTACAATGCAGCAGCCACTTATATTGAAACATTACAGGGAGATGAGCCGACAGCAAGCAGACTTGGTAAGGCAACGGAAATCTTTACAGATGATGATAAAGAAGGATTTGCGCTTCATCAGGTAAATTATAACGAGCTGGTTAATTTACTGCAGTCAAAGGGTGAGCATTATATTTTCTTTGGTGCATCATGGTGCCATAATACGCAGGCGATCATCGGACAGGTAGCAAGAAAAGCAAAAGCAAACGGAAAGACCGTATATGTTTATGATACTACGGTAGGTAACCAGTTGACCTTTGGAACAGGTAACGAAATTGATACAGTCATCGGAACCAGCAGTGCGTTTAACTCAAGAAACAATGCGACCACAGCAAATGGGAACAATAACATCAGTTACCTTTATGGTGAACTTGTAAAATATCTTGGAGATTTCATAACAGAGAATAATTCAAACCAAAATAACAGTATTACTTATTTCCCTAATGGCGATTTGACCGGTACAGTTACATCTGCGAAACCTTGGGAAGATGCAGAGGAGGGAACAGTTAAAAATGCTATCCGTCTTCAGATGCCATTTCTGATTGGATATGATAAGGACGCAGAACAGCCTGTAACAAAGCAGTGGTTACACAAGAATGTAGCAAACAATGGGACTTATACAGAATACATGCTTGAACTTGCATGGGTGTTAGGTACGCCGGAAGCTGTCGCCGGTGGCGGAAACAAAGATGGATTATCTTATGTTGAGTTTGCTGCAGAAGCAGTGAAGGAACTTAGTACAGTACTTGGAGAAAAGGAACCGGAAGTAGTTTCAGGCGATAACAATGAAACCACAACGGGCGATAACAATGAGACCACAACAAGCGGTAACAATGAGACCACAACAAGCGGTAACAGCGAAACTACAACAGCAGTACCGACTACAACGACGGATACACCTGATACAGTGGAAGCGCCTGCAAAAGCAAAGATTCAGAAAGTAGCCGCTAAGAAGAAATCTGCAAAGAAAGTAAAGCTTACTATTAAAAAGATTAAAGCAAACGGTTATCAGGTAGCAATCTACAAGACAAAGAAAAATGCTAAAAAGAATAGGAAAGCATTAGTTAAGAAGATTGTAAAGAAAGTTAAAGTAACAGTTTCATCAAAGAAACTTAAGAATAAGAAGGCTTTATTTGTCAGAGTACGCGCTTATAACCTTGACGGAAAGACAAAGGTTTATGGCAAGTGGTCAGCAGTAAAGAGCGTAAAGATTAAATAAAAATCCGGTAACTGTTCAGAACCATCGCCTATTTTATGGGAATCTACATGGTTCTGAACAGTTATAAAAGAATAAAAGGGAGATGGTTTTTGTGAGTAATGTAGATTGGTTATCAGTAGCTGCGCTGGCAGTAGTACTGGTACTTTTCGTCGGAATATATTATTTGAAAAATAGAATAGATTTTACGATATTAACAGTTGGAACTTTAGTGGCAGGTGTCATTGTAGGAGCCATTTTTAGTGGTCATACCTCTTGGATTACACCGATTGGAAAAATTTATGTCAGCGTATTAAGCGCATTGGTAACACCGCTAATTATTGTAGCGATTATCAGCAGTATTACTTCATTAACAAATACAGTGCAGTTAAAGGGAATCGGACTTCGGTCTATCGTGACATTATTGTCCACGACTCTTTTGGCCATTCTTTTGGCGCTAGGATTGGGACTTACGTTTGGTGTTGGAAGAAATTCTTACCTCTCTTTAGATGGTGTAGATGCCAGTACTTTCGAGGCGAAGGTCACTTCCTTCTCTGAAGTTTTAATAGGATTTTTCCCAAGAAATATTGTTTCAGACATTGCAGAGGAAAAGACGATTCCGGTTATTTTATTTGCACTTTTAATTGCTGTATCTTATGTATTAGTGGCAAATAAAACACCGGACAAGGTAAAGCCGTTTAAGGATTTTATTGAAGCATTTAAGGAAATTATTTTTAAGGCATTAGACTTTGTCATTGGACTGACACCATATGCAGTGCTTACTCTGATTGCTACCAGTATTGGGAATGGCCTTAGTGGAACAGGAATAATCTGGTCGCTGATTGTATTATTGATTGTTTCCTTTATCGCCTTTGCAATTGATACATGGTTGATTAACGGCGTATTGATTTCCGTATTTGCAAAATTAAATCCGATTAAATTCTTTAAGAAGATTATTCCGGCGCAGATTATTGCGTTTTCTACACAGTCCAGCGCAGGAACTCTGCCGGTGGCTACAGAAATCCTGACAGATAGAATCGGCGTAGACGGAAGCGTCACAAACGTTACCGCACCTCTTGGAACTACCATTGGTATGCCGGGTTGCGCAGGCATTTGGCCGGTTCTGTTAGCAGTATATGGAATTTATGGATTACAGCTTGATTTTGGTATTAGTGATTATTTATTGCTGATTGTGGTGGCGCTGTTTGTATCTCTTGGTACTGCAGGAGTGCCGGGAACAGCGACGATTACCACTGCCAGCGTATTGACTGTCTTGGGGCTTCCTCTGGAAATCATTGTTTTAACCATTCCAATTTCAGCATTGGCTGATACAGGACGTACGGCTACAAATATTACCGGAGCAATGGTTTCCGCTACGATTGTAGGACGAAAAGAAAATAAATTAGATGATGAAATTTTTGAAAACTCAGGAACCGTTCAAGCGGGAAAAAAGAAGAAAGCAGCAGAAGTGTAGAAAGGAGTGTAGAAAATGAGGAGAGAAAATAGAAGTAAATTGATAAAGAGTATTGTTTTAAGCGTTGCATTGATAGTATCTCTCGGAGTGACACAGCCAATCTATACCGTAACAACTCAGGCCGCTGCCATTGAAGACTGTGATTTGGACGGATATGACGATCACACAGGAAACCCGGTTCCTTGGATTGGATTTGATTCTACAAAGGGCGAGGAGGTTCCTTCCGATTGGGATCATAAAACAATCTATAAGAGCAGGAAGGCGTATGAAGATGCGCATAAAAAAGAAGAAGTAACAGAAGCGCCGACAAAGGCTTCCAGTGCTTCTCCGAATAACAATGCAAATAATATAAATACGAATACCAACAGTAACACAGGGAATTCTTCAACAAACAACAGCACCGCATCGAAGAAAACTACATCAAATAATAATTCAAACAAAACGACCGCAAATAATACTTCAAAGAAGACAACCAATAATACTTCAAAGAAAACATCAAACAATACCTCAAAGAATAATAACACAAACAGTGTAACAAACACTGAGGTAAATAATTCTGAAGAAGCCCCGGAGCAGACACAGGAAGAACAGACAGAAGAAATAACAGATGCAGATAAGACAAAGAAGAAAAAGAAGAAAAAATCTGCAAAATCTGACGATACGACAACCGAAGAAATAGAAGAAATTCCTGTAGAAAATCAGAATGTTGAAGTAATTGCCGGAGAGGTAAAAATTGCTGACGCAGAAGGCAGTATGATTCACGCCGGAGGTGATTTGGTTATCACCGGATCCGGTTTTACAGGAAATGTGGAAGATATTGAAGTAGAGATTCACTCCGATAATGCAATTTCTTTAGGAAACTTTAACACCTTGGAAGATGGAAGTTTTGAGGCGGTTGTATCTATTCCGGAGAATCTGCCGGCAGGACTTCATGAAATTGTTTTGAAGTATCAGGGAGAAACCATTGCGTCGGAGAGTATTCAGGTAGGCGAAAAAGTTGCAGACACCTTTTTGGCTGCGCTGACCACTGGATTTTCTGCAGAGAATAAAGGTTTTATTCCGGGTGTATTGATTTTAGCAGGTCTGTTTGTGGTTGGAGCATTGACAGCAGTACTTGGCAATATCTTTCATAGAAAAAAATAAGGTAAGAGCAACTGTTCAGAACCATTCTGCTTATTTCATAGTTGACAAGTAGGAAATAGTATCATATAATACCTATTAAACCTATAGGTATTAAGGAAATAGACAAATAGAGGAGCAGGGAATGAAGATATCGAAAAAAAGCAGATATGGAATTACAGCATTGATTGATTTGTCAGTCAATTCAAAATCCGGCCACGTTTCTTTGAGCAGTATTGCGGAGCGTAATGGAATTTCAACACAGTACTTGGAACAGGTGTTTGCGAGTCTCAGACGGGCAGGCATTGTCAAGAGTATTAAAGGGGCTCAGGGTGGATATCTATTGAATAAACCGGCAGATAAAATTACAGTGGCAGAAATTATTGAAGCGTTAGATGGCACTTATCATGTAGAGGAGGAGCAGGGAACAGAGAATACTGAAAATCCTGCCATAGCTATTGTAATTCAATCAAATGTCATTGATAAAATCAATGAAAGCCTAGATCATGTGCTTTTAAATGTTTCCTTAGAAGATCTGGAAAATGATTATAGGAGTAATAATGAGTTTAATGAACAAATGTATTATATATAGGATTTCTCTTTTTTAAAGAAAGAAGAAATCACGCAGCAAAAGAACTTTAAAGCAGGTATTTAAAGTTCTTTTGCTATGAAAGATTAAGGTGCCGAAAGGGGATTTTGACGCCTTAATCCTAAAAAATGCTTTGCGGAGGCATCAGATGGAACTGAATCAGAAATTAGTAAATAAATACATATTAGAGGGACAGTTTGGTTTAGAAAAGGAAAGTCTTCGGGTCAGTGAAGACGGATTTCTTTCTCACATCGCGCACCCTTTTTTTGATATTCCACAGATTGACCGCGACTTTTGTGAAAATCAGATTGAGATTATTACGGGGGTTCATGATAGTGTGGAGGGTGTTTATGAGGAATTGACTGAGTTACATAATACAGCGGTGAAAAGACTTTATCATTTAAAGTCAGGAAAAGAATATGTTTGGAATTTTTCAAATCCGCCGTATGTAAAAAATGAAGGGGATATTCCTGTTGCCAAATTTAGTGGAAAACTTAAAGGGAAAGAAATTTATCGGAAATATCTTTCCAAAAAATATGGGAAAAAGAAGATGCTTTATTCGGGAATTCATTTCAATTTTTCTTTTTCGGAGGACTATCTACAAACCGCCTTTGAAAACAGTACCCTCAGGGATTTTACGGAATTTAAGAATCAATTGTATCTGAATTTAGCCCAAAAAGTGGTAAGGCATGGCTGGCTGATTGTGTATTTAACGGCAGCAAGCCCATTGATGGACGGCTCTTTTATAGATTATGAGAGATTGGGTGAAGACGTGCTAAGCCCTTACGCATCTGGCAGATGCAGTGAAATTGGTTATTGGAATGATTTTGTACCGATTTTGAAATATGACAATTTAGGGACATATATCGATAGTATTCAGGAATATGTGGATTTGAAACAAATCAGGTCTGCATCAGAGCTGTATTATCCGGTGCGACTAAAACCAAAGGGGGAAAACACGCTGGAAAATTTAAGAGAGACGGAGGTCAATCACATTGAACTTAGAAATATTGATTTGAATCCATTATCGGATATTGGATTGAAAAAAGAAGATGTGGCATTTCTACATTTACTTCTAGTATATTTAAATTTATTAGAAAATAAGAAGTTTGAAGATTTTGAACAGGTCATGGCGATTAAGAATATAAAGAATGCCGCAAAGTTCAATGATGACATGATTACTATTGAAACAAAATGGAATGAAAGCCAGAAAATTAAAACCTTAACATTGCAGATTCTTAATGATATGGAAGCTGTATTTCAGAAGATTGATGGAGAAAAAACAAAAGATATTTTGGCATATCAGAAAAATAAAGTTTTGAATCGACGGGAACGATATGCTGCAAAAATAATGCATACCTTTGAAGGAGGATATGTAAAACAGGGCTTGAGAATGGCCGAAGAATATGCAAAAAAACAGGGCTGAAGGTTAGAACCATGTGTGAATTATTTGGATACAGTGCAGAAACAGAATATGAGATTAACGACTATCTAAAAACCTTTTACAAGCGCAGTCCGCAACACCCCAATGGGTGGGGACTGGCGTGTATGGAAGGTAGTGAAGCGGTCATTGAAAAAGAACCATTGCAGGCCACGAAAAGCCATTATCTAAAAGAACGGCTTTCCTTTCCGGTACTTTCTAAAAATGTGTTTGCGCATATCCGTTTCGCTACGGTGGGAAATGAAGAATACAGTAATTGTCACCCCCACAGTAAAAAGGACAATGCCGGCAGACGTTGGACAGCAATTCATAACGGGACGATTTTTGATTTTCCTCCCCTATCAAAATATGTGAAGATTCAAAAAGGCTCCACAGACAGTGAGCGTATCTTATTATATATTGTCGATAAAATGAATCGTGCAGAACAGCAGGATAAACGGTTAAGTGGGAAAGAGCGTTTTGAAATTTTGGAATGTCTGATTGGTAATATGGCAAAAGGAAATAAATTAAACTTTATGATTTATGATGGGGAATATATGTATGTTCATACTAATTATAAAGATTCCCTTTATTATTTAGAAAAAGATGGAGCGATTATGTTTTCCACATATCCTCTTACCAGAGAAAATTGGAAAAAGGTGCCTTTTACAAGACTATTGGCTTATCAAAAAGGAAAGCTGGTTTTTACAGGAAGAAATCATGGAAATGAATATTTCGACAGCGAAGAAAATATGAAGTTTCTTTTCCGGAACTTTTCAGAACTATAGCTTTGCCGCATACAAATATTATAAGAAAAAGGAGAACACGCCATGTCATATGATATTGAAACACGATGTATTCATGGAAACGATTTAGAAAAGGAGCACCCATTTGGTGCAGTATCCGTTCCAATCTTTCAGACAGCGACTTTTTCCCATACGGGAATTGGGGAGACTACAGGACATAATTATACAAGAGAAAGTAATCCTACAAGAGATGAGTTAGAGCACCTTGTATCTTCTTTGGAAGGGGCTATAGATACTGTGGCTTGTGCCAGCGGTATGGCGGCCATCAGACTTTGCATGGAACTGTTTGACTTGGGTGACCATATTATTTGTACAGACGATTTATATGGAGGTTCTGTCCGGTTGTTTGATTCTGTAGGAAAGACGCATGGGTTGGAATTCTCTTATGTGGACACTTCCGATATTGAGCAGGTGAAAGCGGCAATTAAGCCAAATACTGCAGCTTTTTATATTGAAACGCCGAGCAATCCGATGATGAAAGTGACCGATTTAAAGGCTGTGATTGACTTGGCAAAGGAACATCATATCTATGTGGCTGTGGACAATACCTTTTTGACGCCGTATTTCCAAAATCCTTTGAAACTGGGGGCTGATGCAGTCATTCACAGTGGAACAAAATTTTTAAGCGGTCATAATGATACCTTGGCCGGATTTTTCTCTACCAACAATGAATATGTGGCAGACAAACTGAGATTTTTATATAAAACTACCGGAAGTAATTTATCTCCATTTGACAGTTTTTTGGTAATACGGGGCATTAAAACCTTAGGGGTTCGTATGGAAAAAGCAGCCTCAAATGCACTAAAGATTGCAAAGTGGCTGAAGAATCACGAAAAAATTACTGATGTATTTTATGTAGGACTTCCGGAATATCCGGGATATGAAATCAATCAGAAACAGGCCCGCGGTGCAGGAAGTATGATTTCTTTCCGGGTGGATCGTGAAGAAACTGCCAGAAAGGTTTTGGAAAGAGTGAAGTTGATTTCCTTTGCAGAAAGTCTGGGCGGTGTGGAATCTTTGATTACCTATCCGATGACGCAGACACACGCAGATGTTCCTTTAGAAATCCGGGAGCGGTTAGGCATTACAGAAACCTTACTCCGGTTGTCTGTGGGTATTGAAAGCGCAGAGGATTTGATTGCCGATTTAGAGCAGGCATTGGCATAAATATTGTTGAGGAAAGAATCATGAAATATAATTTTGACCGGATTATTGATAGAAAAAATACCAATTGTTTAAAATATGATTTTGCAAAAGAAAAAGGAATGAGGGAGGACGCGCTTTCTCTTTGGGTGGCTGATATGGATTTTCAGACAGCGCCGGCAATTCTTGAAAGACTTCACAGGGCGGTGGATCATGGGATTTTTGGCTATACCGAAGGAAAAGATGATTATTTTAAGGCAGTGGCAGACTGGTTGCAAACCTCCTTTGGTTGGAAAGTAAAGCAAAACTGGCTGATAAAAACACCGGGAGTCGTCTTTGCTTTGGCAATGGCTGTGAAGGCTTATACGAATAAAGGAGATCATGTTTTAATCCAGCAGCCGGTTTACTATCCTTTCAGCGAGGTCATTGAGGACAATGATCGGATTTTAGTTAATAATTCCTTAAAAAATATCAATGGACATTATGAAATTGATTTTGAAGATTTTGAGCAAAAGATTGTAGAAAATGACGTGAAGCTGTTTCTCTTATGTAGTCCGCATAATCCGGCAGGACGTGTCTGGACAGTAGAGGAACTAAAAAAGATGGGAGAAATCTGTATCAAACATGGAGTTATAATTATTAGTGACGAAATCCATGCAGACTTTGTTTATTCGGGATACAGGCATACGGTTATGGCATCTGTTTCTAAAGAAATTGCGGACATTACCATTACCTGTACTTCTCCGAGTAAGACTTTTAATTTGGCAGGACTTCAGGTTTCAAATATTTTTATTTCAAATGCGTGTTTAAGAAAAGCCTTCCGTAAACAGGTAAATGCGGCGGGATATAGTCAGGTCAATGCGTTGGGACTGGCAGCATGTCAGGCAGCCTATGAAGCGGGAAGGGAGTGGCTTGAAGCGTTAAAACAATATTTAACAGAAAATCTATCTTACGTTAGAGATTTTGTAGCCGAAAATCTTCCTCAGATAAAATTGGTCGAACCGGAGGGAACCTATCTCGTGTGGCTGGACTTTAGAGAGATGGGTCTTTCTAAGGAGAAATTGGAGGATTTGATTGTTAATAAAGCAAAACTCTGGCTGGACAGCGGAGCCATTTTTGGCGATGATGGAATCGGATACCAGAGAATCAATATTGCCTGTCCGAGAGCAACGCTAAAACGGGCAATGGAGCAGTTAAAAGCCGGTGTCGAAAGTTTCGATAAACACAGGCAGCGCTAGACATTTACCATTTTTTTTGTTTGTGGTATGATATATAAATGTGATTTGAATAAAGATAGGGACTCTTGGAAAGGAGACACAGTTATGATAGAAAATTACAGTATGTATCTGCCGAGTTATTCAATCGGAGCAAAGGTATATGACAAAATTCCGGAAATCTGCAGGCCTTATGGGACAAAAATTGCCGCAATCGGCGGACACAAGGCAATCGCGGCCGCAAAAGACCAGATTGTCAACGCATGTGAGGATTCCGGGCTGGAAATCCTTGATTTTGTCTGGTACGGCGGAGAGGCTTCTTATGAAAATGTGGAGGCGCTGAAAGAAAATCCGGCAGTGCAGCAGGCCGATATGCTGTTTGCAGTCGGCGGCGGAAAGGCAACCGATACCGTCAAGTGTCTTGGCGTAAAAATCGGGAAACCGGTTTTTGCATTTCCGACGATTGCTTCAAACTGTTCTGCCTGTACGAGCGTATCCATTATGTATTATCCTGACGGACGGTTCAAAGAGCCGTTTTTCTTTCCGGCGCCGCCCGTACATTCTTTTATCAATACGGAAATTACGGTACATTCGCCGTCGCGCTATATGTGGGCGGGAATGGGAGATACCTATGCAAAATATTTTGAGAGCACAATGTCTTCCAAAGGCGAGGAACTGCCGCATTATATCCAGATGGGCGTTGATGTGAGCAAGATGTGTTATGAACCGGTGCTTCGCTATGGAAAAGAAGCGATGGAATCCAACAGGGCGGGAATTGTTTCTTATGCCTACGAACAGGTGGTGCTTGCGATTGTTGTATCGACCGGAATGGCGTCCATCTTTCTGACAGCAGAGCATGTCATTGATTACAATACCGGACTTGCACACGCAATTTTTTATTCCCTGACAGCGTATCCGCACATTGAAAAAAATCATCTCCATGGGGAGGTGGTCAGTTACGGCGTGTTAAATCTTTTGCTGGTGGACAAGGACATGGAAACTTTCCAAAAGGTCTATGATTTCAGCAAAAGCGTTGGACTGCCGACCTGTCTGGCAGATTTGGAATTTACAAAAGAGGATATCGCAAAACTGGCAGAGGACGCGGTAAAGATGCCGGATATTGACCACAATCCTTACGTCATTACAAAGGAAATGGTCATCGGGGCCATGAGCCGTCTGGAGGAATTAGCCTGCTAATCTAAAAAGCGGCGTATACTTGACGATGACGGATTAGCAGTTATAATGAAAGTATTAAAGTAAAAAAGGAGATAGTGCAATGAAAAAATTATTAGCAGTTTTAATGGTAATGGTATTGTCTGCTGTCATGCTTTGCGCGTGTGGAAGCGCATCAAATGACAGTGGCACACAGGAAAAAAACAGTAAAGATACCAATGGAGACGGTACGGTGAAAGTCGGGATTGTTGCCATGATTGAAAACGGCGCATTTACGGACATGAGAGACGGTATTATTGAAGAACTGAAGGCACAGGGCTACACAGACGACCAGATTGATTATCAGTGCGCGCAGGGTGATGCGACAGCGCTCAGTTCCATTGTTTCCAATATGACAGACGGCACTTATGATATGGTGTTTACCGTTGCTACGCCGCCGACGCAGGCGTTTGTCAACGCAGAGTCTGACACACCGGTATTCTTCTGCGCAGTTTCCGCGCCGGAAGCAGCGGGCGTGATTACTTCTATGGATAAGCCGGACAAAAATGCTACCGGTACTTCTAATGCAATTCCGGTATCTACGATTTTTGAACTGGCTCAAAATGTAACTCCGGCAAAGAAGTACGGACTGATTTACAGCGGAAACGAGGACAATGCAACCAATACAATCAAACAGGCAAAGGAATATCTTGATTCCGCCAAGATTGAATATGTAGAAAAGACAGCGCCGACCTCCGGTGATGTGGAAGCTGCAGCAAATGCGCTGGTATCTGAAAAAGTCGACGCAATCTTTATTCCAAATGATTCTATTATACAGGACGGAATCGACACCTTAGTTCAAATCTGTAATGAAAATAAGATTCCGACTTATGTTTCTTCTGCAACAACCGTTGCGTCAGGCTGTTTTGCAACACTGGCGATTGACGATAAGGGAATCGGCAGGAAAACGGTGACGATGGCAATGGAATATGTAAACGGAAAGAGCGTGGAAGACATTCCGGCGCAGGTAATCGGCATTGATTACTGTTCCGTAAACCAGAAGGCAATGGACGCTCTGGGATTGAAAAAAGAAGACATTAAGACGGACTACGAAGTGCTTGTTTTAGAATAAGCTGATTCAGAAATCCTCCAATGAATTTTGGAGGATTTCAATTATATAAGAAAGAGATTAAATCATGATAGAATTACAGTATTATTTATCCAATCTTCCGGACTGCCTGATTTACGGACTGCTTGCGCTGGGAATTTATATATCGCTTCGGATTTTGGATATTCCCGACCTGACGACAGAGGGAAGTTTTGGATTTGGCGCGGTCACCTCCGTATTGGTAGCGCTGAAAGGGTATCCGGTGCTGGCGCTTTTTGCAGGGCTCTTTGCAGGCGCGGCTGCGGGACTGATTACGGGTTTTTTACAGACAAAACTCAATGTCCACCCGGTGCTCGCAGGAATTATCACGATGAGCGGACTTTATTCCATCAATCTCATCTGCTATTCCTTTACGGACAAGGGAGCGACGACCAATTTAAGTTACAATAAAATTACTGTGTTTGAGAAAGCAAAACAGTGGCTCGGACTGCGCGGACAGCTTGAAACCAGTACGGTAAAGACCGTCGTCAGTCTTTTCATTGTCCTGTTGATATTTATTCTTGTCCTGATGTTTTTTAAAACGCATATGGGACTGTGTATCCGCGCAACCGGCGACAATCCGGATATGGTGCGCGCTTCGTCCATCAATGTGGATCGCATGAAGATTGTCGGACTGGCGCTGGCAAATGCGCTCATCGGGCTTTCCGGCGCGCTGAGTACGCAGAGTCTCGGCTATTCGGAGCTGAACTCGGCGAACGGCACGTTGATTTACGGGCTGGCGGCAGTGATTATCGGAGAAGCGGTCTTCGGCAAGCGGGGCGTTACCATCGGTCTGTTGTCAGCGATTATCGGATCTGTGATTTACAAACTGATAGTGGCGTTTGTAATCCGCGAAAATCTTTTTGGCGATTTGAGCACGAACCTGATGAAATTTACCTGCGCGTTGATTGTCGCAGTCACGCTGGCAATCCCTGCGGTGAAGAAAATGATTCGGGAGAGAAAGAAGGTGCGCGGTTCATGTTAGAGATACAGCATATTACAAAAACTTTTGCAAAGGGAACGGTCAATGAACATGTCGCCATCAGGGATTTGAGCCTGACATTAAACGACGGTGAATTTGTGACGATTGTAGGATCCAACGGAGCGGGAAAAAGCACTTTATTCAATGCAGTCTGCGGCAGTTTTTTTGTAGACAGCGGGAAAATCCTCTTAGATGGAGAAGATATTACTTTTAAGAGTGAGCATAACAGGGCAAGAGTGATTGGCAGGGTGTTTCAGGATCCGATGAAAGGAACGGCGCCGAATATGACGATTGAAGAAAATCTGGCGCTGGCTTACACGAGGGCGGGAACACATAGCGGCCCGTTTTCCAAAGCGATTACAAAAAAGAAGGTTGCATTTTTCAGGGAAAACCTGTCCCGATATGATATGGGCATTGAAGACCGCATGAAGACAAAAATCGGGCTGCTCTCCGGCGGTCAGAGGCAGGTCGTAACACTTTTGATGTGTACGCTGTCCATTCCGAAATTGCTGCTGTTGGACGAACATACGGCGGCGCTGGATCCGGCTACTGCGGAAAAGGTTATGGAAATCACAAAAACGATTGTAAAGGAAAACAATATTTCCACAATGATGATTACCCACAATCTGAATCAGTCTTTGAGTACGGGACAGCGGACAATTATGCTGGATAGCGGGGAGATTATTCTGGATATATCCGGAGAACAGCGCAGTCATATGACCATGCAGGATTTGATTGAGATGTATTCGGTTAAGAAAAAGAAAGCGTTTGATAACGACAGAATGTTATTGTCATAGAATTTGATAAAAAGGGCATGAAATTCCATGCTCTTTTTATCGTTCAAAGAACAACATACAGGTGAAAGGAGAAATTTTACGCTCTTTTTATCGTTCAAAGAAACACATTCAGGTGAAAGGAGAAATTTTACACTCCTTTTATCATTTTCACAAAAACATATCCAAGTGAAAGGAGAAGTTGATGGCAGCATCAGATATTACAAAAAAAGCGTTGGCAGAGAGTTTGAAAGCACTGGGAGCGAAGAAAATTTTTGACAAAATAACGGTTGCCGACATTACAGATTACTGTGGGGTAAACCGGCAGACCTTTTATTATCATTTTAACGATAAATATGAACTGCTCGGCTGGATTTATACGCAGGAACTTTTTATTCCGCTGACGGAGGATTTGAATCTCGACAACTGGACGGAAAAGATTTTTGAACTTTTACAATATATGAAAAATCAGAGAAAATTTATTATGAACACGATTAAATCCTCCAATAATTTTTTTGCGGAATATTTACAGAAGGTTTTTATGGAACTGTTTATCAAAGAAATTGAGGATATGGATTTGTACCGGCAGCTTGCGGAGGACGAGAGAAAAATTTACGCGAAGTTTTTTGCCTACGGACTGTGCGGCGTGATTGTGGAATGGGCAAATGACGGCATGAAAAAAGACGAGAAAGAACTCAGCGGTATGCTGGAGCGCATGGCGCATAATATTGAACGAATGGGACATGAGTTTTATATTTTCCACAAAAACGGACAAATGTCTAAAAAATAATCTCATGTAAAAAAATGTATAGTGACATTGGAATTGCTGAAAGTATACTGTTTAATAGACAAAAAGAAACTTTGAGCAAAGGAGTAAAATGTCATGAAAGGGTATTTGAAAAAAGGTGTAAGTCTATTTTTAGTAGTATCCATGACTGCGCTTGGTCTTGCAGGGTGTGGAACGGAAAAAAAGGAGGACGCCGTAAAGGCTTCCGCTCCGGTGGACAGCGCTGATCTGGAAGCGCTTTTGGACAGTAAAACAGCCGATGATTCTGCTGTGGATAAAGCAGAGACCGTTTATGTGGAAATGAACGCGGACGGAGAGGTGACAGGCACGACGGTCAGCGATGTGCTCAGCACTTCCGGAAAAGAAAATATCAGCGATTATTCTGATTTGTCCGATATCGTCAATATTAGCGGAGAAGAACAGTTTGCCAAAAATAAAAACGGAGAACTGGTCTGGGAAAACAAAGGCAGCGACATCAAATATCAGGGAACGACGACAAAGACGGCTCCGGTTTCGGTTCATGTAAAATATTTTCTGAATGATCAGGAAATGAAAGCAGACGAACTGGCAGGCAAAAGCGGAAAAGTACGGATTGTTTATTCCTATGAAAATAATGCAAAAGATCAAGAGGGAAATTTTATTCCTTTTCTCTTTCTGACGGGACTGGTGCTTGACGACAATTTTTCTAATGTAACTGTGGAAAACGGAAAGGTCATCGGACAGGACGGGAAACAGATTGTAATCGGGTACAGTGTTCCGGAATTTCAGAACTATCTGACAGACCATCTTGATGGGATAGAAAGTTATCTGGATAAGATAGATCTTCCGGAGACAGTGACAGTGACGGCAGATACAAAATCATTTTCCACAAGTATGGCAGTCACGATTGCCACTTCCAACATCGGAGATTTGGATTTGACGGACACTTTGGATTTTTCCGATATCAAGAGTCAGATGGCGGAATTACAAAACGGTGGAGAACAGCTTGAAGCGGGAGCAGGGACGCTGCTTTCCGGTACGGAAACGCTCAAAGCCGGAACCGGCGCGCTGAAAGACGGCGCAGTACAGTTAAAAGACGGCAGTAAACAACTGCACGACGGAACTTCACAATTATTATCAAAATACAAGTTGTTTCATACGGGAATTCTTTCCGGCTCTGAGGATTTAAAGAGCGGAGCAAAAAAACTTTATGACGGTTCGGTAACGCTCGCTTCCGGCGCAAAGAGCGCGGCAGATGGAGCAGACCAGCTTTCTGGCGGTTTGAAAAGCGCAAAAGCCGCTTTTGAAGATACGAAAAAATCACAGGGACTTGTGAGTGGCTCTAAAGCTTTAAAAGACGGCATTACTACCGCAAAAAAAGGCGTAGGTCAGATGGTACAGACCTTCAGCGCAACGCCGGATACCATACAGGCGCAGATTGACGGTGTGATTGGGCAGGTTTCTCAGGCAACCGGTGGCGCTATCGGAAGCGAAGCGGCGTTAAACCAGACGATACAGGGTATTGAGAAAGCGGTCAAAGGAGGTGCGCCGCTGGAGGCGGCATTAACCTCCGTCGGATTGAATACAGACGCATATTATACATTACTGCAGGCATATTACAGCGTGCAGACGCTTGAGACGGTAAAGAGTACGTTTACGCAGCAGATTCAGAAAAATGCGGCGGATATACAGGCGTTGACGAATGGACTGACACAGCTTGAGACCGGAGCGACAACATTATCCGGCGGCATCAGTCAGTTATACACTGGTGTAAAACAGTTATCTTCCGGAGCAGACAGCCTTTCTGATAAGACAAAGGGACTGCCGGCGCTGGAGACAGGAGCCAAAACCCTGAAAAAAGGGTTGAAAACTTTATACAATGGAACAAAATCCATGAACGGAAGTTTTAGTTCAAACAGCCCGAAAATCAAAGAAGGAATCAGCACGATTGACAGTGGCGCAGCGCAGTTAGAGAATGGTTCTGCAAAACTGGCGGACGGTTCCGGTGATTTAGATAACGGCGTGGTTACATTGATTGGCGGCGTAAAGGAACTGGAGGGCGGACTGGCAAAACTGAATAACGAAGGAATTGACCGCATTACGGATATTTTCGGAGAAAAAGTGCCGGACGTGGCAGATACCGTTAATTCCGCTTTAGACAGAGGAAAAAATTATCGCTCTTTCAGTGGAATCCGCGATGGAATGACCGGATCTGTGAAGTTTATTTTCAGGACTGCAGAAGTCACAGCAGAATAGAAAGGGAGCGGTAAAATGAAACGATTTGGAAATTTTGTGGTGAAAGCCAGACATATCATTTTAATAATAAGCGTACTCCTTTTGATACCGGCGGCAATCGGTTATTTTAATACAAGGGTAAATTATGATTTGCTCTATTATCTGCCGGACGGAATTGATACGATGGACGGACAGGAAATCCTGATGGACGATTTCGGTTCCGGAGCGTTTGGAATTCTGCTGGTGGAAAATATGGACGACCGGCATGTGTCGGAATTGAAGGGAAAGATTGAGGGAGTAGAGCACGTAAAAAATGTCCTGTGGTACGACAGCGTTGCGGATATCAGTATCCCGAAAAGTATGCTGCCAAAAAAAGTTTACGAGGCATTTAATACGGAAGATTCTACGATTATGATGGTGATTTTTGATGACACCAGTTCGGGAGACGGCACGATGGAGGCCATCGAAAAAATCCGGACGGTGACGGAGCATCAGTGTAAAGTCAGCGGGATTTCAGCAATCGTTACGGATACAAAAAATCTTTCCGAACACGAAACGCCGATTTATGTGGGCATTGCAGTTCTCATCTCTGTGCTGATACTGGCGCTGCTGATGGATTCGTGGGCGATTCCAATCTTTTTCCTTTTGAGTATCGGAATGGCGATTGTCTACAATTTAGGCAGTAATTTTGTTGTGGGAGAGATTTCTTATGTGACGAAAGCGCTGGCAGCAGTATTACAGCTTGCAGTTACGATGGACTACTCGATTTTCCTGTGGCACAGTTATGAAGAAAATCTTGAAAAAAATCCGGGAAACCGCAATGCGGCGATGGCAGATGCGATTACTTCCACCATCTCCTCTGTTGTGGGCAGTTCTGTCACGACCGTTGCCGGGTTTATTGCGCTTTGCTTTATGAGCTTTACCTTAGGAATGGACTTGGGCGTTGTCATGGCAAAGGGCGTTGTCTTGGGCGTAATCAGTTGCGTTACGATTCTTCCGTCCATGATTCTTGTATTCCATAAAATACTGGAAAAGACGAGGCACAGACAGTTGATGCCGGACTTCCACAGAATTCCGAAATTTATCACAAAGCACTATGTGGTTTTTGTCATTATTTTTCTCGTTCTTTTAGCGCCGGCTGTTTTTGGCAATAATCATACGAAAGTTTACTATGATTTATCCCAAAGCCTTCCGGAAAATCTGGAGTGCGTTCAGGCGCAGAAAACGATATCGGAAAAGTATCATCTTGGTTCTGCCAATATTGTTCTGCTTGACGCAGATACTCCAAAAAAGACAGTGAAAAAGATGATGGACGAAATCAAACAGATTGACGGCGTCGATACGGCGCTTGGCATTGAAAGTGTTTTGGACGAATCCATTCCGGATTCTTTTATTCCAAAACAGCTGACCTCTAACTTTAGAACAGAGAAACACGAGATGTTTGTTTTCATGTCTGCTTATAAAACAGGTTCCGATGAGGCCAACAGACAGTGTAGTGCGGTGGAAAAGATTATCAAGAAATACAGTCCGGACGGAATGCTTGTCGGAGAGGCCGCGTGTACAAGGGACTTGATTGAAATTACCAATAAGGATTTTCAGACCGTCAGTTTTGTGTCTATTTTCCTGATTTTAATTATTATTGCATTGGTATTCCGCTCCATTTCCATTCCGGTAATTTTGGTTGCCCTCATTGAGTTTGGCATTTTTGTCAATATGGGAATCCCATATTATACCAACACAACACTGCCGTTTATCGCTTCCATTGTCATTGGAACAATTCAGCTTGGTGCGACAGTGGATTATGCGATTTTAATGACCAACCGGTATAAACTGGAAAGAAATCTCGGAAAGGCGAAGAAGGAGGCTGCAAGAGATGCACTTGCGGTTTCCATGAAATCTGTCATTGTAAGCGCGCTGACCTTTTTCGGGGCAACGTTCGGCGTTGGAATTTATTCGAGCATCGACATGATTAGTTCGCTCTGTCTGTTAATGGCAAGGGGAGCAATTATCAGTATGCTCTGCGTCATTTGTATTTTGCCAGCGTTCTTTATCCTGTTTGATAAACTGATTGTGGCAGGCAGTTATAAATTTCTGAAAGATAAATAGCAGGAAGCCCGTTTACAGGAACACCGGCATTCAATGCTTAGAAGAAAAAATCCTCTTGGGGTTTGGTACCCAAGAGGATTTTTCTGTACAGAGATGAAAATCTCTTAATCCTGTAAAAATTTTTGAAATTCCAAAATCTGATTGATATCAAGCTGATACTTCTGCGTAATCTGTTCTACAGAATTTCCACTCTTTAAATCCCGAAGGACGGCAATGCTGTTTTCATAGCCGGCATTGAAGCCTTCCTTGCGACCTTCTTCACGTCCCTCTGCGAGTCCTTCTTCACGACCTTTTGCGAGGCCTTTTGCTTCCCCTGCCTGAAACTGTTCCTTCAGCGCCATTTCCAGTGTCATATACTCTCGCCTCCATTCCCTGCT
>CANRMF010000035.1 GCA_947631665.1 uncultured Lachnospiraceae bacterium
ATTCCACCTTGTGGAATTTAATCCTACAAGATGGAATTTAATCTTACAAAGTGGAATTTACTTTTACAAGTGACTTTCTGTTATTTCGCTTTAAAAATGATAATATTTTTTCCTCATTTGTTACGACATTTATTACGACATTTATTACGACATTCTTTTCATTTTGATTCTGATCACCATGTTGCCTTTCCAATGAACGTCATTTATTCAAATCAGCCAGATTTTGAATCAGTTCCAAATCCTGCGCATTGACTTTGATATTCGTCACCATCTCCGTTTCGTCCGGAAAAATTACCTTTGCTTCAATAATCGTGCCTTCTAAAATTCCTTTTTGGCTGACAGCCTGAAAAAACGGCAGTACCTTTGGGTGGTTTTTGTGAAACTTTTCAAGCAGTCCTTTCATTTTAAATAAGCTTGCAGGATTCATCATGATTTCCTACCTCCTTTTTCTTTTGACCTTATTATTATACCAGATAAAAGCTGCGCTTTCATATGTATCTGCGAAAGACAAATATTTAATATCCGGGAAGAATTTCCGAAAAACTGTCAATATATAAATCAGCTTCCCGCATCAGCTCTTTTCGGTTCTTCTCAGATTTTTCATCGTGAACCGCAACGACCGGAAAGCCTCCGGACTTTGCGCCCTTCACACAGGTAAGCACGTCTTCAAAAACGACTGTCCTGCTTTTTTCCGTCCCAATTCTGCGCAGTGCTTCCTCGTAAATATCCGGAAACCCTTTTCCACGCGCCACATCTTTGACTGTGACAATCGCGGAAAACCGGTCAAGCAGCCGTTCCCGTTCCAGCGTATTTAAAAACAGTTCCCTGTCCGACGAAGTCGCAACCGCCATTTTGACGCCGTTTTGATAAAGGCTCTCAATATACTCTTTGACATAAGGCTTGCAGAATACCTGCGCCGCATATTCCTGTTTTGCCATATCAAACCATTCGCGCACAATATCCTCAGGATTTTCATGATAAAGCCCGAACCGTTCAATCGTATAAACCGCCGCGCTCTCAGCGCCCATCGGCGCAATCATGTCAACATAGTCCTCCGGCACCGTAAATCCTCTTGCGCCCAGAAAATCGCCATCTACCTGATCCCAAACCCACGCGCTGTCAAGCATGGTTCCATCTAAATCAAAGATTGCACCTTTTATATTGTCCAAAAAACTTTTTTTCATTAGAATACCTCTTTTTCACGCGCCTTAAACCAATATCCTTTTCACACGCTTTATACTTGACTATGGCGGAAATACTCCCTAAAATAGAACACAGTCAAAAACACAGTCCTGATATCAGACGTCTATCAGGCCGGTCGGGAGGTCGCTATGATTGATATGAATGTCCTAATCAATCAACTGATTGAATTATTTATAATTATCTGTATCGGATACTTGATGTTTCGCATCAATATCCTGAATGAAACAGTCAACAGGCATATCAATGCGCTCATTGTCAATGTGACAATGCCCTGCATGATTCTTTGCGCCGTACTCAATATTGATTCGTCAGCCCGGCCGTCTGCCTCTACGGTAAGCGCGCTGTTTGCAGTGTCGATAGGCTATTTTATTGTAATGCCGGTGCTTGCCTTTATACTGGTTAAAATCATGCGTAAGACCATGCGGATCAAAGAAAACCGTCAGGGCGCCTATATGTTTATGTTGATTTTTTCCAATGTCGGATTTATGGGGATTCCACTCCTGCGGGCTGCTTTTGGCGCGCAGGCAGAAATCGCGGTGTTTTTTGCGGCAGTGTTAAATATCTTTTTTAACCTGTCCGTTTTCACCTACGGCGTACTCCTGATTGGATACGGCGATGAAAAAAAGACGTCCATTCACTTAAAGTCCCTGCTGTCGCCGGGCATTTTAAGCGCCCTTTTGGGACTGCTTGTCTATATCACAAACTTTCATTTTCCACCTGCGCTGGAAGCCGTAAACCATACCGTCGAAACTGTCGGAGACCTGACGCCGCCGCTTGCAATGCTGCTGGTTGGTTCTACCCTCGCCTCCATGCCGTTTGGCGATGTTTTTAATGAATGGCGCGTGTATGTTTTTTCCGTAATCAAGCAAATTCTTCTGCCCATCTTATTATACCCGCTTTACCGGCTTCTTATCAGCGATGACCTGCTTTTCAATGTCATGTTCATTGAATTTTTGATGCCGGTGGCAAATATTGCCCTCATTTTATGCACACAATATAATCTGGACAAAAAGTTTGCCTCCAAAGTCATTTTTATTACTACGATACTCTCCCTTGTGACAATCCCTCTGGTACTGTATCTGTGCCGCCAAATTTACGGCGTCTGAAATTACAGGTATCCAAACGACCTGACCACAAAAATGACCATTGTTAAGGTAAATGCGGAACACATCGTGGCAAGGACAACAATCGAGCTGGTCAGCGTTCCTTCAAATTTCATGCTTTTTGCCATGATATAACAGCTCGGCGTCGTCGGAGAACAGAGCATAATAATCACTGCCATCAGTTTTTCGTCACGATAACCAAACAGTACTGCCAGCGGCAGAAATAAGACCGCCCACCCAAGCAGTTTTATCGCCGTTGCGACAACCGCAGGCTTCACCCTCTTTAATGCTTTTCCAAGTTCAAAACTGCCGCCAATGGCGAGCAGGGCAAGCGGCGTGGACAGCCGCGCAAAATTCTGAATTGTCACATCAAAAATTTTTGGAAGGTCTACCTTGAACACTGAAAACGCCAGTCCGACCAGAATTCCAATGATAATCGGATTGGTCGCCGTCGTTTTAATCGTCTTTACAAGCGTTTTTTCATGAACCGCATCTTCCTGCGGACACTCCGCCGTCAAAAGCAGCACCGAATAAATGTTATAGAGAGGAACCGCGCCGATAACCATCAGCGGTACCAGTCCCGTCGTTCCGTAAATATTTAAAATAAACGCAGTGCCGAGTATCGCCGCACTGCTGCGGAAAGTTCCCTGAACAAACTCCCCGACCATATTTTTATCTTTAAATACCGCTTTTGCGAGCGCCCAAGTTCCAAAGAAACTTACCGTTGTAACGCCGGCGCAGAACAGTACATAGCCGGTATCCCATAAATGGATAAAATCTGTCGCCATCATATCCTGTATCAACAGCGCCGGCAGCGTAATCGTAAAATTCAGTTTGTTGGCAGTCTGAATAAACCCGTCGTTAATCCAGCCGATTTTTTTTAACAGATACCCTGCTACAATTACCAAAAATACCGGCACTGTCGCATTCAGACTGTAAATAAAATTTTCCATTTTTCATGCCTTTCCCTTTATATCATCTTTCGTTTTTTCTTAAACCGTCACTCCGTAATCCCCTAAAATTTTCTTTTGCAGCGAAGCGTCAAACTGGCCGCTTTTAATCATCTCAATTTCATGCTTATACGGCGGATACGATTTCTTTGCGTCCTGCGGATCTTTAACATATGGCGTTTCCAAAATCTTCGGAACGTCCTCAAACTCGTCTAAGTACACAATTTCCCTGAGCGTATCATAGCCGATAGTGCCAAACCCGAAATTTTCATGTCTGTCCTTAGACGCGCCGCGTGGATTTTTACTGTCATTGATATGTAAAACCGCAATCTGGTCTAAACCGAGCGTCTTATCAAACTGTGTCAAAACGCCGCTCAGGTCATGAACCAAATCATAGCCCGCGTCATTGACATGGCAGGTGTCAAAGCAGACTCTCAGCTTCTCATTATGGATTACCCCATCATAAATCCGCGCCAGCTCCTCAAAATTTCTGCCAATCTCAGAGCCCTTGCCCGCCATCGTTTCCAACGCAATCACAGCTTCGGTATCCTTTGTCAGCACCTCATTGATGCCTTTTACAATCTGCGCAATTCCTGCGTCAACGCCCGCGCCTACATGCGCGCCGGGGTGCAGCACCATGACGTTACTTCTCATTGCCGCCGTCCGCTTTAATTCGGACTCTAAAAACTGCTGTGCAAGTTCAAAGGTTTCCGGCTTTACTGTATTTGCCAGATTGATAATGTAAGGCGCATGAATGACAATCTCTGAAATATCATGTTCCCCCATATATTCCCACGCTTCCTCTATTTTCAACTCGCTGACGTCTTTTCTGCGGGTATTCTGCGGAGCGCCCGTATATGCCATAAAAACATTTGCCCCGTAGGACTCTGCCTCTTTTGCAGAACCTAACAGCATTTCCTTTCCACCCATTCCTACATGAGAACCCAGTTTCAGCATTTTTTCCACCTCTCTCTTTCTGTTTTAATCCAGCCATTGCTGCAAACGCTCAATTATGCTTATTATATCGTACAACGATACAGCCTGCAAGAAAGAATCCTGCACGTCCGTCACTTTGCACTGCAATAACCCTTTTAATCCGCCTTCCGGTCATGTTATAATAAGGGCAGGAGGTAGACTATGAACCTGAAAGAATTAAAATTTCAAACGCACTATGCAAAAACCGCGTCATTACTGCAATGTATGAAACAGCTTCACCGTCAATGCGGCGACTTCGACCGGATTAGCCAGCGTATGTTTTACGACGAGGAATATCAGGATTATTCCGACCGTCCGTTCGCTTATACTGCTGTGGCAGAGCATCAGACAGTGGGATTTTTGTGTCCCTATATCATAGACCGTTACAATGTGGAATTTTGCATTTTTGTACTGCCACAATACCGGCGCAGCCAGATAGGTGCGAAACTGTTTTTCCAAATGGTGCATGATTTTGGACAACAGTCTTTCTGCGCATCTCTAAATCCCGACAACAAAACCGGAAAAGCATTTTTAACATATCTGGGATTTTCCTATGGCTGTCAGGAATGTCACATGGTTCTTGAAAAGGCTGACTTTGCGCCCGCCGCCCCAAAAATACAGCTCTCCGTCCAAAAGGAAAACGAGCAGATTTCCATTACCGGTCTGATTGACGAAATTAACGTCGGCAGCCTGAAACTGACCGCGTTTGATATGACCGTCTGTATTCATGATATGGAAATCCGGGAAAATCTCAGGAGAAAAGGATATGGCTTCCAACTGCTTACTTCTGCCCTGACAGATATTTTTGAAAAATATGACCGCGTAATTCTGCATGTCACAAAAGAAAATCTTCCTGCCTTTCGGTTATATTTAAAAACCGGTTTTCAGGTATTGGAAAAACTGGATTATTATGAACTGTAAAAAACCGGCCTCTCCGGCAGAAAATTTTCCGTCAAAAAAAGTCCGATGAACGCCTCACCGGACTTTTTTATTATTGAATTTATTTTGCATAATCCGCTTTTTTGTACAATCCTCTCCAAGGATAATAGCCCAAAACTGCCTGCGCCAAAATATCGTCTTCGCTTACGTAATTGGTGTTTCCCCAATATCGGGCGTCCCATGAATCGTTCCGGTTGTCCCCGATAACAAAATAGCAGTCGGCTTTTACGGTATACACCCCGTCCGGAATTTGTTTTTCCCCGTCTTCAACACCGGAGTTTTCCAAATAACAATCCTTGAGCAGAATTTCATTTCCGTCGAGATATTTTTTTCCGTCCTTTACTTCTACCTTGTCGCCTTTTTTCGGCACATGATAAGTAAGCTCTCCATTGTTGTAATTTACGCCGTCGTCAGTTCCGGCGTTGACATACCACTCCTCTTTCAGATAATCCTCCTTCAGCGGAGTCTCCGAATCATTGATATATATTTTTGCGTCCTTTATCGTAATCTTTTCACCCGGCAGTCCGATGGCGCGTTTTACATAAAGCTTGCTGTCCTCTTTGCTGATGCCTTCTTTATACTCAGGGTTATTAAAAATTACAATATCTCCCCGCTTCGGCGAATGAAACCAGTAGGAAACCCGCAGCCCAATCATGCGGTCGTTAATCTGAATCGTATTCTGCATGGAACCGGTCGGTACATTGGCGTTGATAATAACAAATTCGTTGATGACTACGGCAATCACAATAGCAACCACAAAAATCTTAATCCAACTGAACAATTCCCTGACAAACCCGTTGCCCTGCTTTTTCTGTATGTCTTCTTTTAAAACTTCATTTTCCTGATGCTCCATGTTCTTTCCTTTCGGCTCGTTTTTTTACCCAGCCTCTAGTATAAACGGTTTTCAGGGGTTATGCAATAAATAATTTCGGTTATTTTTATAACGGTGTATAGCCCATCAGAGACTCGTCTACCGCTGCGGCGCAGTCGCGGCCTTCACGAATTGCCCATACCACTAAGGACTGTCCCCGGTGCATATCGCCGGCTGTGAATACGTTTTCCACACTGGAAGCATATTTACCCGCTTCGGTTTTCACATTGGTTCTTGGATCCGTGTCCACGCCAAACGCTTTGGTCACATACTCCTCAGAGCCCAAAAATCCTGCCGCAATCAGCACAAGCTGGCAGTCTACCTCGTATTCGCTGTCCGGAATTTCCACCATATTCAGCCGTCCGGTTTTTTCATCTTTGACTGCGTCCAATTTTACCAGAACAAGTTTCGTCAGATTTCCGTTTTTGTCCTTGACAAATTCCTTAACGGTCGTCTGATAAACACGCGGATCGCTGCCGTACATGGCGATTGCCTCCTCCTGACCGTAATCTGTTTTGCAGATTTTCGGCCACTCCGGCCATGGGTTATTTTCCGCTCTGGTATCCGGCGCCTTCGGCATCATTTCAAGCTGTAAGACGCTCTTTGCGCCATGACGGATACTGGTTCCGACACAGTCGTTTCCGGTATCACCGCCGCCGATGACAACAACGTCTTTTCCTTTCGCAGAAATAAACGTTCCCTCCTTCAATCCGCTGTCCAAAAGGCTTTTGGTCGTGGAGGTCAAAAAGTCTACGGCAAAGTAAATGCCTTTTGCGTCGCGTCCCGTCGCTTTGATGTCCCTTGCATGTCTGGAACCGCAGGCAAGCACAACGCGGTCAAATTGTTTTAAAAGGTCTGCCGCCTTGACATCTTTTCCGACGTCAACGCCGGTTTGAAACTCCACGCCCTCTGCTTTCATCACATCGATTTTTCTGTCAATGATGTGTTTTTCCAGCTTCATATTCGGAATTCCATACATGAGCAGTCCGCCGATACGATCCGCCCGCTCAAAGACCGTCACGCTGTGGCCTCTTTTGTTTAACTGGTCTGCCACTGCCAGCCCCGCAGGGCCGGAGCCCACGACTGCGACCTTCTTTCCGGTACGCACGCAGGGTTCTTTTGCGCCGGCATATCCTTTTTCATAAGCGTTTTCAATAATCGTGTATTCGTTCGCCCTGACGGAAACAGCCTCCCCGTAAAGTCCGCATGTACACGCTTTTTCGCACAGCGCAGGACATACCCGCGAAGTAAATTCCGGAAAATTATTGGTCTTGTGCAGTCGGTGGTAAGCCTGTTCCATATTTTCATGGTAGAGCAGATCGTTCCATTCCGGAATCAGATTGTTGAGCGGACAGCCGGAAGCCATACCGCACAGCATCTTACCGTTTTGACAGAAGGGAACGCCGCACTCCATACATCTGGCAGCCTGTTTTTTCTGCTTTTCCAAAGACAGCGGCTCATGGAACTCCTTAAAATTTTTAATTCTCTCTTTCGGAGAAACGGCTTTTGCTTCTTCCCGTTCGTATTCTAAAAATCCTGTTGGTTTTCCCATTTTTTACCTCCCTATCTCGTTGCCTCATAAAATGCTTCAATCTGCGCCTGCTCTGCATTCAGTCCTTTTTCTTCCATCTTTGCAATCGCATTGAGCATCTTTTTATAGTCATGCGGAATGATTTTTTTGAACTTCGGCAGATATTCCTCAAAGTGTTCCAAAATCTCTCTGCCCTTTTGTGAGCCGGTGTGCTTTACATGCTCCTCAATCATGCTTTTGAGTTCCAAAACATCATATTTATTGGAAACCTCCTCCGTAGCGACGAGAGATTTGTTGACTTTCTTATACAGCTCATTGTGTTCGTCTAAGATATATGCGACGCCGCCGCTCATGCCCGCTGCAAAGTTCTTTCCAACGACGCCGATGACTGCGACTTTTCCTCCGGTCATGTACTCACAGCCATGATCGCCGACGCCCTCGACTACCGCAGTGGCTCCGGAATTTCTGACGCAGAAACGCTCTCCCGCCACGCCATTGATATAAGCGGTACCGCTGGTTGCGCCGTAAAGCGCCACATTTCCGATAATAATATTTTCGTCCTGTTTAAAATCAGATTCCTTCGGCGGCTTCACAACGATTTTTCCGCCGGAAAGTCCCTTGCCCAGATAGTCGTTGCAGTCGCCGGTCAGCGCAAGCGTCATTCCTTTCGGGATAAACGCTCCGAAGCTCTGTCCGCCGGAGCCGCTGCATTTTACAACATAAGTATCGTCGTCAAGGCTTTCGCCATGCTGCTTTGTAATTTCCGAACCGAAAATTGTTCCAAAGGAGCGGTCGGTATTGCTCACCTTCAGTTCGACAGATGCGCTTTCCTTTTTCTTTAGCGCATTGCCCATCTTCTTTAACAGAACCGTAATATCCTTTGTTTTTTGCAGTTGGAAATCGTATACATTTTTCTTTGCATACTGGACGCGGTAGTCCGCAAAATCCTGATTGATAATTTTTGACAGGCAGACCTCCTGCTGCTTTCTCCGGCTGATGCCGTCTTTTACTTTGAGAAGGTCGGTACGTCCCACCAGTTCGTCTAAGGTCTTCACGCCCAGTTTTGCCATATATTCACGCAATTCCTGCGCAATAAATTTCATAAAGTTTACAACATATTCCGGTTTTCCCGCAAAGCGCTTGCGAAGCTCCGGATTTTGCGTTGCCACGCCGACCGGACAGGTATCGAGATTGCAGACACGCATCATCACACAGCCCATCGTTACCAACGGTGCGGTGGCAAATCCGTATTCCTCTGCGCCGAGCATTGCCGCGATTGCAACGTCGCGTCCGCTCATCAGTTTTCCGTCGGTCTCAACCACGACTTTATCTCTCAAACCGTTGGCGATTAACGTCTGATGCGCCTCCGCCAGCCCCAGCTCCCATGGCAGTCCCGCATGGTGAATGGAGTTTTCCGGCGCCGCACCCGTACCGCCGTCAAAACCGGACACTAAAATGACCTGTGCGCCCGCTTTTGCCACGCCCGCTGCGACCGTTCCGACGCCTGCCTCAGAAACCAGTTTTACGGAAATTCTTGCGTCGCGGTTTGCATTTTTCAAATCATAAATCAACTGCGCCAAATCCTCAATTGAATAAATATCATGATGTGGCGGTGGTGAAATCAGGCTGACGCCCGGCGTGGAATAACGGGTTTTTGCAATCCAAGGATATACCTTCTTGCCCGGCAGATGTCCGCCCTCACCCGGCTTTGCGCCCTGCGCCATCTTGATCTGTAATTCGTCGGCGCTGATTAAGTATCTGGAGGTAACGCCGAAACGTCCGGAAGCAACCTGCTTAATCCGAGAGCATCGGTTGAGACCGTCCTTTCCAACCGTCAGACGTTCCAGACTCTCGCCGCCCTCGCCGCTGTTTGAGCGGCCGCCAATCATATTCATGGCGATTGCCATCGTCTCATGCGCCTCCTGCGAGATAGAACCGTAAGACATTGCTCCGGTCTTAAACCGGCGGACAATCGAATCCACGCTTTCTACCTGCTCAATCGGAATTCCGCCATCTTCCGGATAATTGAAATCAATCAGTCCCCTCAGATGAACGGGCGCCATTTCCTCATCAATCATATGCGTATACTGTTTAAACAGTTCATAGCTTCCTCTCCATGCCGCCTGTTGAAGCGTATGAATGGTCGCAGGATTATATTTATGTTCTTCTTTTCCGCTGCGCAGTTTGTGTTCTCCATTGCTCTCCAGCGTCAAATCAACGTCCAGTCCCAGCGGATCAAATGCTTTGGAATGAAGTTCCTCCACATCATTTTCAATGTCCTTTAATGTAATTCCATCGACGCGGCTGACCGTTCCGGTAAAATATTTGTCAATGACCTCGCTGCTGATACCGATTGCCTCAAAAATCTGCGAGCCCTGATAAGACTGGATTGTGGAAATACCCATTTTAGAAGCGATTTTTACGATACCGCCAATCACAGCGTTGTTGTAATCGTCAATCGCCGCATAGGGATCTTTATCCAACATTCCCTCATGTACCATCTGCTTAATCGTTTCATGCGCCAGATATGGATTGACTGCGCTTGCGCCATAGCCGAGCAGCGTTGCAAAATGATGTACGCTTCTAGGCTCGCCGCTTTCGAGCACCAGTGAGAGCGTCGTTCTCTTTTTCGTGCGCACGAGATACTGATGAACTGCCGATACTGCCAACAGAGACGGTATCTGCACATGGTATTCGTCCACTCCCCTGTCGGAGAGAATGATAATGTTTGCGCCGTCTTTATGCGCCTTATCCACATCGACAAAAACCTGCTCGATTGCTTTCTCCAGACCAATTCCCTGATAATAAACGATTGGCACTACCGCCGTTTTGAAACCGTCCATGTTCATGTTTTTCAGCTTCAGCACATCGGTATTGGTCAATATCGGATTATGAATTTTTAACACTTTACAGTTTTCCGGTTTTTCCTCTAAAATATTTCCGTCTTTTCCCAGATAAACAGAAGTAGACGTCACAATTTCTTCCCTGATGGAGTCAATCGGCGGATTTGTCACCTGCGCAAACAACTGCTTAAAATAGTTAAACAACGGCTGCGCCCGTTCGCTCAAAACTGCTAACGGCGTATCTTTTCCCATCGCCATAATGGACTCGCTTCCGTTATTTGCCATCGGGATAATTCTCTTTAAATCTTCAAACGTGTAACCAAAGTTTTTCTGCAGTCTGGCGCGTTCCTCTTTCCGGTAACTCTCCACTTTTTTATTTGGAATACGGATATCTTTTAAGTAGACCAGATTGTTGTTCAGCCATTCTCCGTAAGGCTTTCTGGCCGCATAACTCTCTTTGAGCTGTTCGTCGTCAATCAGCTCGCCCTTGATGGTGTCTACTAAAAGCATACGTCCCGGACGAAGTCTTTCCTTTACAACAATATTCTCCGGCGCAATTTCCAAAACGCCCACTTCAGAGGATAGAATTAACTGGTCGTCCTTTGTGATATAATAACGCGACGGACGCAGACCGTTCCGGTCAAGAATTGCGCCCATATAGTCGCCGTCCGAAAACAGAATGGAAGCCGGGCCGTCCCATGGCTCCATCATGGTCGCATAATACTGATAAAAATCTTTTTTGGTCTCGCTGATGGTGTCGTTCTTTTCCCAAGGCTCCGGAATACACATCATGACTGCCAGCGGAAGGTCTACCCCGTTCATGACAAGAAATTCGAGCGTATTATCCAGCATTGCGGAGTCGGAACCGTTCGTATCGACGACCGGCATGACCTTCTGCAGGGAATTATTCATGTATTCGCTGTCCATTGATTCTTCCCTTGCAAGCATATTATCCGCATTTCCGCGAATCGTATTGATTTCTCCATTATGTACAATAAAGCGGTTCGGGTGCGCTCTCCTCCAGCTCGGATTGGTGTTGGTGGAAAAACGGGAATGTACGAGCGCAATCGCAGACTCATAATCATTGCTCTGCAAATCTTCAAAAAACAGTTTTAACTGGTTTACGAGAAACATTCCTTTATATACAATCGTTCTCGAAGAAAGGGAAACCACATAAGTTCCGACGCTGCTGTGCGAAAATACACGCCGCACAATGTAAAGTTTCCGGTCAAAAGCAATGCCCTTTTCACAGTCCTCCGGCTTTCTGATAAAGCACTGCATAATATACGGCATACACTCCACCGCCTTAGAACCCAGTATCTCCGGCGCTACCGGTACGGTCCTCCAGCCCAGAAATTCCAGTCCCTCTTTTTCGGTGATGACTTCGAGCATTTTCATTTCACGCCTGCGCTTTAATTCGTCCTGCGGCATGAAAAACATACCGACGCCGTATTCTCTCTCGCCGCCGATTTCAAAGCCCAGCGGTTTGGTGACCTTCTTAAAAAATTTATGTGAAATCTGCAAAAGAATACCAACGCCGTCGCCGGTCTTTCCCTCAGCGTCTTTTCCGGCGCGGTGTTCCAGATTTTCGACAATCTTTAACGCGTTTTCCACCGTCGCATGACTTTTCTTTCCTTTAATATTGACAACGGCGCCGATACCGCAGTTGTCATGTTCAAAGCGCGGATTATACAATCCGTCTTCTTTCGCTTTTTTGAATAACTCATTCTGTTTCATTTTGCTTCCTCCCAGAGATTTCTGTATAAGCCTATGCTTTATTTCACAGGAAATCATTTTCCGTCAATTCATAAAAAATAAATCTCCCATGACACAAAAAAGGTACAAAGGACTGATGACAAAACTCTGTCATGTACGCCTTTGTACCTTTACACAATAAAAATATATACTAAAACTGCTTCGTTTGCAACAATATAAAGTTTCAATATGATTTTTTCTAATTTTTTAAAGTTTTTAGTATGTTTTTATTTATTTTATTAAGTTCTCAATTCGTATCTGCAACTTTGGAGTAGAAAAAAGACTGCCAAAGCAGTCCTTTTATCAGTTATTTAAAAAATCCTTAATCTTTTTACTACGGACAGGATTGCGGAGCTTCCGCAACGCCTTCGCTTCAATCTGACGGATCCGCTCTCTGGTAACGCTGAAAATTTTTCCAACTTCCTCAAGTGTCCTAGGGTGTCCGTCGCGCAGACCGAACCGTAAAATAATGACTTCCCGCTCACGCTCTTTCAAATCGCCGAGCAAAACGTCAATGTGCTCCCGAAGCATCACAGATTCAATGTTTGCCTCCGGAGTAACGGTATTGTTATCCGCCACAAAATCTCCTAAATTGGAGTCGTCCTCCTCGCCAATCGGCGTTTCTAAAGAAGCCGGTTCTCTGGCAATCTGCATAATCTCCAGCACCTTTTCCTCCGACATATCCAACGCTTCGGCAAGTTCTTTACTGGACGGCTCATAGCCGAGCTCCAGCGTCAGTTTCCTCTGCATCTTTGACATTCGGTTAATCGTCTCCACCATATGTACAGGGACACGAATGGTTCTGGCATGGTCTGCCAGCGCTCTCGTCACAGACTGTCTGATCCACCATGTCGCATAAGTACTCAGCTTATACCCTTTGGTGTAGTCAAACTTTTCGACGCCCTTAATGAGTCCGAGATTTCCCTCCTGTACTAAGTCGAGAAAACTCATGCCCCGTCCGGTATATCTCTTTGCAATACTGACAACCAGACGCAGGTTTGCCTCAATCAGTTTTTCTTTGGCGTGCAAATCTCCCTCTGTCTTACGTTTTGCCAGTTCTACTTCTTCTTCTGCGGTCAACAGGGGAACGGTGCCGATTTCCTTTAAGTACATACGGACAGGATCCTCCGTCCCTACGCCTTCAAGCAAATCCACAGCGTCTAACTCCGCCGCTTCCTCATCTGCTTCGAGTTCGTCGTCAGAAGGCTCTAACAGTTCTTCTTCATCTGCTTCGACAGAGGCAATCTGCTCGTCTGTCGGTTCTGTCACTAAGTCAACCTCCTGCAGGTCGGAATCCAGTGCGATATCATCGTCCAACTGCACGTCTTCCAAGTCAATCTCTCCGTCCTCCAAAAGGATTTCATCATCGTCAGGTTCTAAGGAATCATCTTCCAAATCAACTTCATCATCATAGGAAGCATCTTCTAAGTCCATTTCATCGTCATAACTTTCATCGTCATAATCGTCTTCCCCGATAAATTCGTCTTCTGCATAGCCGTCATATTCGTCTGAATCTTCAAAAGAATCTTCCGAATCATCTTCCACTACTATTATTTCCTGTTCCGCTAATTTAGGGACAATGGAATCCTGCTGTCTTGCAGTAAGATTTTCGTCCATAAAAAAGTCGAGAATCTGCTCTGTGGTAAGTTGTCCATCTTCTTCTCTCGCAAATTCAACCAGCTCTGCAATTTTTTGATTAAAATCTTGTTGTTTCACTACAACGTCCTCTCCAGCTTTCTTAAGCTAAAAAAATTGTCGCCTGAACTTGTATTATACACAAAAAAGGGGCCAGTGTAAACAAGCCCCTAAAATTTTTTTTGGATTTTGTTGCATTTTCTTATAAAATGTTTATCCATTTATTTCAATGCTTTATTTTGTACCCAATTCGTCTGCCGGCACCAGAGGAGACCACCCCTGCGCCTCGCCGGGATAAGCTTCCGTAACAATCTCTCCTTTTTCGTCCGTCACAGGGTTTCCCTTGTCATCACGCATATAATTGTCGCTCTGCGTTTCCTGAATCATTGTGACGTCTTCCCATGGACTTTCTTCCTGCGCGGTAGTTTCTTCTATGGCTTCCAGCGTCGCAAACTCCTCTGAAACAGCGCTCTCGCCATTTGCAAGCGTTTCTGAGACGCCCGTCTCATTTTCACCGGACGGCTTTTGATCCGGATCTTTTCTGCCTGCCCATATAGCGAGCCCCACAACAATGGCAATGACCAAAATCACCGCAATAATCAGGGAAATCTTTTTCTTGTTTGAGGTTTGTTCCTTCTTTTCACTCATTGTTTTATCCTTTTCTTTCCTATTTTATACCAAAAACTGTAAAATTATGTAATTTCGCTATTTTTTATTTTTTTCTAAGCCCGCTTCTAAATCTCTGATAATCCGCGCAATCGCGTGCTCCTGATTGGAGACGGTAATCCGATTTGCCGCCTCTTTCACACAGCCGACTGCGTTTTCTACGGCATATCCGATATCGGCATATTCCAAAAGCGTCAGGTCGTTTTCATAATCTCCGACGCCGACGGTCGTATGGATATCCGCTCCGAGATTTTCTTTCATGTACTGCACAGCAATCCCTTTTCCACTGTATGCCGGCTGGATTTCCAACCCCTCCGGCCAGCTCCGGTCAAAGCGGAACCAATCGCCGAACCGCTGTTTTAAGTCCCGCTGAATACGCAGCGTAAGCTCCGGCTCCTGAAACGACAGGCATTTGTAAAGTCTGTCCGGCAGCCGGTCGAAAAACGCCTCCAGCGCGCCGTCTCCCGCCTCATGCTCTGCCGGCTTAAAGGATACGCTGTCCTGATAAGTGTAGTTCACCCAAAGCTCGCGAACATCTGGAAAATTGCGGTGAATATAGTCAAATAACCTGAAACAGTCTTTTTTCTCCGCCGTCCATTCGTGAAGCACACGCTTGTTTTCCAAATCATAAAGCACCGTTCCGTTTAAAGCGACTACCGGCGCGTTGACCTGTACCTTTTCCCGAAACTCATAGGCGTGTCCCGGAAATCTGCCCGTCGCTAACGTAAACAGTCCGCCCTCCTGCTGAAAATAGCGGATTGCCCGCGCATTTTCCTCAGAAACCTTTCCCGCTTCATAAGTCAGCGTGCCATCACAGTCCGTACAGATTAAATATCCTTGAAACTTTTTCATTCGTCACAGCCCTCGCTCTTTGCTTTTCTCATTATAGCAAAATTTTTCCGGAAAAGAAACTATGTTTGAAAGACATTATTTCATCTGTTTCAAGAATATTGCTTCTTCTGACCTGTTTCATTATAGTGTTTCGCCTGCGTCCGGTACATTTTGGCATAAAATCCGTCCGGAATCCGCATCAGTTCCTCGTGGCTTCCGTCCTCAATAATATGTCCGCCCTCAAAAACAATAATGCGGTCGCAGAATTTACAGGAGGAAAGTCTGTGGGAAATGTATACGGCAGTTTTTCCGCCTACCAATGTATCAAAGTGCTGGTAAACCTCGTATTCCGCCATCGGATCGAGCGCTGCGGTCGGCTCGTCTAAAATCACAACCGGCGCATTTTTATATAACGCGCGGGCAATGGCAAGCTTCTGCGCCTGACCGCCGGAAGGCTCAATCCCTTCCTTATCAAACATTTTATAGAGGCTCGTATCCTCTTTCTTTTCGAGAGAACCAATCCACGCATCAAGCCCCATCAATTGCCATAATTCTCTGACACGCGCCCTTGCGCCGTCGTCAAGACTATACTCAAACGCAAGATTTTCCAAAACGGAAAACGCCATCAGCTTGTAATCCTGAAAAACCACAGAGAGCAGCCGGATATAATCCCGAAACCGGTACTGATTGATATTGACTCCGTTTAAAAGAATTTCGCCCTCGCTCACCTTGTAAAGCCTGCACAGCAGTTTGATAAACGTTGTTTTTCCCGCACCGTTCTTCCCGACGATAGACAAATGCTCTCCGGCGTGAATGTTCGTGCTGACATTTTTTAAAATCCAGACGTCTGTGTTCGGATATTTAAAACTGACATTGCGAAATTCAATCGTCGGCGCGCCCTCAATTTTTGGCAGCGGCAAGGCGTATTCTTTTTCGCTGTCCTCCTCCTCGTCGACAATCTCCATGTAGTCCAAAAAGTATTTCAAAATGGAGGCGTCATACTTCAGGGAAAAAATTCCCTGTGAAATATTCTTCATCGACTCTTTAAACTGCGTCACAGACTGCACCAGACTGCTGAAACCGCCGACGGTGATTTTTCCAAAGAGCGCATGAATTCCTAAAATAATATAGACAAGCAGATTGCAGGTTTCCATGACAAAAATATCCACCCGCTGAAGCCTCCATTGTCCATAGGAGTATTTTTTTGCCTCCCGGTAAATTCTCTCTCCCATGCCGGCCTGATTTTTTAAAATCATCGGCGACGCGTCATAAATTCTGATATCCTTCGCATATCTGCTCTCAGTGAGCGTTTCCATATAATAGTCCTGTTCCCGTTCCTGCTGCGAATAAATTTCGTAGTAGCGCTCCCTGTTTTTCGTCGTATACATCGTCACAACCGTAGTGACGGAAAAACTGACAAGCACCGGTATCAGCAAAAGCGCAGAACAGGAAATGACAAGATAAAAAACGCCGCAAAGAACAAAGATGCCTGAGATGATATTGATCAGTCCTCCCATCATGCCCTGAATCAGATCCGTCTCCGTAAACGCCCGTTCCGCGCGCTTGATTTTATCGAGCATTTTGGCGTTTTCCGTATATTCAAATTTCATCTTCATGGTACGTCCGCTGAGCTGTAAATTGATGATACGGTCGAACTTTTCGTTGCAGTACCACTGCCTCTCGGTGACATATTTATTGAGTACGCCGTAAAGCCACGTGCCGACGCAGATAAATCCCGCCCAGAAAAGAATGACCCTCCAGTCCCGACGGTTTTGATAGGCAATCTCGTCAATCAGATATCTCATGCCGAGAATACTGATAAACGGCTCGATACTGTTTAAAATAATACCGGAAATCACATAAAAATAGTAAATCGGCTGCTGTTTCCATGCAAACGCAAAGAAATATTTCAGGCAGCGGAAAATATCTGCAAGCTGGCTCTTTGCCGTTTTAAGCATCTGCCTCTCCTCCTTTCCGATAATACTGCGCCTGAACCTGATACATTCGGGCATACTTTCCCGCCTTCAAAATCAGTTGCTCATGCGTGCCTTCTTCTATGACCTGACCGTCCTCAAAAAGCGCAATCCGGTCGCAGAAACGGGTGCTGGACAGCCGGTGGGAGATAAAAATAGAAGTTTTTCCCTCAACCATCTCGTTAAATTCCTGATACATCTGATCTTCCGCCAGCGCGTCAAGCGCCGCCGTCGGTTCATCTAAGACAATCACATTGCGTCTGCGGTACAACGCTCTTGCCATGGCAAGACGCTGCCGCTCCCCACCGGATAAATCAATTCCTTTCTCATCAAAAATACGGAGTAACTGCGTTTGCGCACCCTGCTCCAATGTTTGAATTTTTTCGTGCAGCCCGCTGCTTTTGAGCGCCTTTGCAATTTCTTCCATGTCGGTCTGTTCCCTCTCCATCAGGGAAATATTTTCCCAGACCGGAGAAGCGAAAATTTCCACATTCTGGAATACCGGAGAAAAAATCCTGTAATATGCGCTGCGGTCATATTTTCTGATGTCAACGCCATTGAGCAGAATTCTCCCTTCAGTCGGTTCGTAAAGCCGCATCAGCAGTTTCGTAAACGTCGTTTTCCCCGCGCCGTTAATGCCGACGATTGCCAGTTTCATTCCCGCCTCAATATTCAGATTGAGATTTTTCAAAACGTAATTTTCATGTCCCGGATAACGGAAGGATACGTTTTCAAAAGTAAACGCATACTGCCCCGCAGGGATTTCCGTAATCGTTCCTTCTCCTTTTTCCTGATTGGGTTTTTCCTCAATCCAGTCCATAAAAGTCCTGAAATCGTCCATCTGAAGCTTGTTCATATTCATCCAGACCAGACTGCTGAACAAATCAGAGGTTGCGGTAGAGAAAGTAGCAACCAGTCCAACGTAGAGGACAAAATCGGAAATGTTCATTTTCTGATTCATGACCATATAAATCAAAATGCCATAAAGCAGTACATTTTGAATGAGCTGCATGGAACTCATTCTCACTTCACACATCGTCCAGCGGTTATGCCTTTTTTTACACGCCGCAAAAAACACCGTATTGATATCGTTCCAGAGATATCGGATCCACTTTTCCATGCCAAACAACCGGATATCTTTTGCGTAGGAAAAATCCCGCGTGCTCTGCGCCAGATAAATATGCTTTCTCCAGTTTCCTGCCATCGCATTGTCGAATTTCACTTTATCCGTTTCCATCGTGCTGTTAAAAAAATAATATCTTATGAAAGAGATGACGCAGAGAATCAATGCCAAAAGAGGATGAATCATAAGTACGGGAATTCCTGCCAGCACTGTCAGCAGCAGATAGGCGGTCATATCCTTCATGCGCATACAATAGCCATGAAATCCCCGCCCATAATAGGTGGCTCTCCGCGCCCTCTCTGTCAAATCAAGAAAATCCGGATTTTCCATGTTTTTAAAATCTGTATGAAACACTTTATTCAGATAATTTCCCATCAGGTGATACTGCACCTTGTCAAATCCGAACTCACAAACGGTGTTTGCCCTCTGTTCTATATAGTGAAAAAGCAACAGAACCGCTCCCACACAGGCAAACACCAAAACCATGCGCTCTACGGAAACATTCTTTACAATCAGATCCAGCGCAATTTTTGGAAAATACACGCCAATGAGCTGATAAATTGCGGCCGCAGCGCTGGCGGCCATCATGCAGATGATAAACTGCTTATAATACTTCCATGATAATTTAATACTGTAAATATAATTGTTAATCATTCCGTATTTTGTGGCTTGAATCCCCTGCTCCGGTTCCTTCTTTTTCTGCTTTTTCTTTTGAATTCTATCTTTAATTTTTCTTAAAATGCTTTTCATAACTGCTTTGCTTCTCCATTTCTCATTTATTTTAACTTACGGCTGTCACCTCTTTTCACTCCTTAAAAGGTTTTTCTCCTAATTCTTCAAGATAACGGTTTACCTCGCTGATGCGGCAGACACCGGCGTTCAGCGCATATAAAACCGCTAAGTCTCTGCGGCTGTTTTCGGAGAAACTGTACCCTGCCAGTTTTAACAGTTCCTTTGCTTCTCTCGAATTGAGTCCCAGTCCGATACACACTGCCAGAGAAGTTTCTTTGGACGGGTGATAATGGTTGTCCGACACAAACTTGGAAATCAGTTTTCTGTCAATTCCCGCATTTTCGCAGAGTTTTGTCGTCGTTAAATTCTTTTTGTATAACCATTCATTCACTACGGTGCCAAATCTTCTATGGTCTAAATTACTGCTGATAAATTCTGATAAACTGCCGCTCTCTCCTTTGTGCTGACTCATCTTTCTCATTCCTCTCCTGTATATTTTCTGTGCTGATGCTTTTCCGGTAAAAAAAACAAAAAAGCGACTTTAGGGTTCTTTCCAAATCGCTTTTTATCCGTTTTCTATTCATATATACGCGCAGCATCATGCGCGAAAAGAAAATATTACAGGGCCCTGCCCGGCTATGTCAACCCCTCGGAGCGGAAAAACGATACACACCCTTCAACGTGTTTTTGGTTTGAATCCTTTTGATATAAAAATGATAACCGAAACTGACTAACAAAGTGTTCATTTTTCTCTCCTTTCTACTACAATATATTTATGGTTAATGTCCCTTACAGCCAGTAAGGAATTATCCATCTTGTTGCTTAAGCTGTT
>CANRMF010000036.1 GCA_947631665.1 uncultured Lachnospiraceae bacterium
CATATACTTGATGGCGTCCTCTCTCGGCAGAGTCAATTTTTCCAGTTTTGCTCCCTTTTTGATGATTTTTTTCATTTCCGCTTCAATCTTATCCAAGTCTTCTCTCGAAAACGGCTCATGGTCAAAATCATAATAAAACCCTGTATCGATTGACGGCCCGATGGCAAGTTTTGCGTCCGGATACAGATTTTTTACCGCCTCCGCAAGTATGTGCGACGCGGTATGCCTGTAAGCGGACTTTCCCGCTTCGTCCCGAAACGTCAGAATATTCACATGGCAGTCATGGTCTATCGTTGTCCTGAGGTCTACCACCTCTCCGTCCACTTCACCTGCGCAGGCCGCCCTTCCAAGCCCTCCTGCAATATCGTAAGCAATATCGTTTACGGTCACTGCCTCTGCATATTCTTTTACTGAGCCATCTTTTAATGTGATTTTCATTTTTCTTTTTCCTTTCTTTTAAAATAAAAAATAAAAAAAGCCCCTGTTTATGTTTCCATAAACAGGGACGTCATATACGCGGTTCCACCCTGATTGCGCATAATCCCATATGCGCCTCTCATTCAGATGATAACGGAATCACCGGGCCGGATTAAGGCCGCTCAGAGGTGGTCTTCAATTATTTTTCCGTAAGATGCTCTCACCACAACATCTCTCTCTGGGAACTTCCAAATAATTTACTCTCCTCATCAACGCTTTTACGTTTTTAATATATCACCGGCAGTTGGAAAAGTCAAAACCAAATTTTAGTTTCCATAAAATTCCTGCGTCCAGAAAGTGTCAATGTAAACATTTCCAAACTGGTTTTCAAATCTGGCTGCTTTATAATATCCGAGACCTACCTGTGTAAATTTCCTGTTCGCAATATTTTTCTTGTGTTCTTCATCAGCCCACAAATTATTAAATACGGAGCGCGCTACAAGCGGGAAGTTTTCAATGCGGTCGCTGCTGTGCGCAAAATTTTCTCCTGACGTATAATAATTTCCGGAGAACACGAAACCGCTTTCCGTAAAGGCTGTGGAGAAACTCGTTCCGTTCGGCCTCATATGGGAAAAGTTTTCATCTAATTTGACGCTTAAACCGGTTTCGTTTGTCTTGGTCAAATCCTTCGGCAGAATTTCCATCACACGATTTTTTGCCACCTGATTTAACTGCTCATTCAATTTCACCGGCGCAACCTTTGACTCAATTCTCGCATCATTTAAAAGTTTTAACTCGGAATAAATATTGATCTGGGTATCGATCTGCTCTGCCGCGCTGTTGATATCTCCGAGCGTCTTATTGGAAACGGTCTGCGCGTAGTCCGTTACCGTAACTTTACATTTATATTTCTTTCCGTTTACTTTTGCCGTAATCGTCGTATTTCCGCTCTTAATCGGCGTAATCGTTCCTTTTTTGACGCTTGCCACGCTTGCGTTGGAGCTGCTCCATTTTACTTTCATGGCTTTTTTCTTCTTTTTCGGAATATTATACAGCTTTAACGTAAACCGATTGATTTTTGCCGCCTGAAGAACAGCGTGCGCCTGATTGTCATAACCGACGCCGGATACGTCAAGTTTCAATGAGGATACATCGAGCGCTGTGTCCGTAAATTTCTTGTTGGATAAATTTTTCACGCCTTTTACCGTAACGCGGCAACTGTATTTTTTCTTTCCGGCTTTTGCGGTAATCTTACATTTTCCATTTGCAACCGGGGTGACTTTTCCCTTTTTGCTGACCTTTGCCACCTTTTTGTTGGAACTGCTCCATTTTACTTTCTTTGAATTATGCAACAGTTTTAACTGTACGGAAAAATAACCGTTAATTGTATAAGTTCCGTAATTTAAGTACGGCGTCGCTGCGGAAACATCTTCTGCAGCTATGGAAACCCCCGCAATCATTATAAGACAGGTGAGCGCTGTCATGATTATTTTTTTCATAAAGCAACCTCCTTTGTATGTTTTATCATCGACTCTATTCTACCACTTGTCGCTTGGTTTATCCAGTTTAAAAAACCGTTTTCAAACAATTTGAAAACGGTTTTTTTAATATTTTATTTCTTTGTATAGGATTTTGTTATTTTTGCATTGTCATAGACAAACTCTGCGGCTTTCTGCAGGACAATTGCCCTGACAATTTCCTCCTCTTTGTAATCCTGTTTCATATCTTCCACAGAATCATATCCATATTCTTCATAATTGGATAGCCACCAGTCTTCTATTTCCTCGTCAGACACTTCGTAAAAGTCTTCCTGAAAAGCAATTACCCAAGCCGCCATCTCTGACGTCATCTCATTTTCGTATTCCTTTTCGATGTCTTCTTCGGTATACTGCATGACTTTATAGTATTCGTCCGTTTCCATGCCCCACTGATCCGCCTCATAAGCGTAATCCTGATCCACTTCCTCAATAATTCGGGAATAAGCGTCCTCCGGATACTTCTTGCATACGCTGCCGCTTACAACCTTTTCCCAGAGATCCGACATAACTTCCTGCTCCAGAGAATCCTCTATATATTCGTAATAGTCTTTTACGGTTGTGAAGCCTTCTTCTTCAAAATTTTCCTTCACCCACTGATCCGTCACTTGGTCAACGACCAGTTTGGAAACCGAAACCACTTTGATGGTAAAGGTTACATTTTTGCCTGTGTAATCTGTCCCGTCGTCAGAAATTTCATTCGGATCAATTCCCTGAACATCTTTTATTTCATCTCCTGCTTTCTTTCCTTTGACAAGGTCGGATACCACTTTAAACGAACCGTCCGTATCCTCACCGACAATCACTTCCTGATCTTTTAACGTAATGTTTTTGTCCTTTTTCCCATCTACATAACCTGTAATGTTAAAGGAAACAGAATCGGTATCCCTGCTCTTTCTCTCAACAGTTTCATAATATTGCGTGTCTTCCGCCAAAAGTTCGTCAAACATCTCCTGTGTCACTTCATATTGAAGTCCTTTATATTTTCCGATTTGGATATAATTGTTGCATAAATCGTCAACGCTTTTGACATCATATCCCGTAATGGAAATTTTTTTCTGATCTTCTTTCTGATCATTGATATTTTTGTTTATCAATACCACACCGAAAAAAGCGCCTAAAATCAAAACCACTGCGACCGGAAAAATAACCGACCAGATATTGATTCCCTTCTTTTGGGACGCCTCCTCCTGTTTTGTTTCAACAGCATTTTCCTGCTGTTCGGTCATATTGTTGTTTTCTTCGCTCACCTGTATACCTCTTTTATTTCTATTTTTATTTTAGGTTTCAACCTAAGAAAGAACTTTGCTCATAGTCCCGCGCCGTAGCCCCTTAATTTTCTCTGGTGTAATTCGGCGCCTCTTTTGTAATATGAATATCATGCGGGTGGCTTTCCTTTAATGATGCGGACGTAATTTTTACAAACTGTCCGGTCGTCTTTAAGGTTTCAATATCTTTTGCTCCGCAGTATCCCATTCCGGAACGGAGTCCTCCCATCAACTGGAATACGGTATCTTCAATGCTTCCCTTATAAGCAACCCGTCCTTCCACGCCTTCCGGAACCAGCTTCTTTGCATCGCTCTGGAAATACCGGTCTTTACTTCCGTTTTCCATTGCCGCAATCGAACCCATGCCGCGATATACCTTATATTTTCTTCCCTGAAAGATTTCAAACTCTCCCGGAGCCTCGTCGCAGCCTGCAAACATGGAGCCCATCATACATACGCTTCCGCCTGCGGCGATTGCTTTTACGATATCGCCGGAATATTTAATGCCGCCGTCAGCAATAATCGGCACGCCATACTGTTTTGACACTTCATAACAATCCATAATGGCGCTGATCTGCGGAACGCCGATACCTGCGACAACTCTTGTCGTACAGATTGAACCCGGGCCGATACCGACCTTTACCGCGTCAGCTCCCGCCTCAATCAAATCTTTTGTAGCGGCGCCGGTAGCAACGTTTCCTGCAATCACCTGAAGTTCCGGATAAGCCGCTTTAATCGTCTTTAACGTCTTGAAAATATTTGCGGAATGGCCATGCGCGGAATCAATGACTATCACATCGACTTTTGCGCGCACCAGCGCATCGACACGTTCCATCACATTCGCCGTAATGCCGACTGCCGCGCCGCAGAGCAGACGTCCCTGTTCGTCTTTTGCGGACAAAGGATATTTAATCTGCTTTTCAATATCCTTGATGGTAATCAGTCCCTTTAAGTTATAATCATCATCAACGATAGGAAGTTTTTCTTTTCTGGACTCTGCCAGAATTGCCTTTGCCTCCTCTAAGGTCACGCCCTCTTTTGCCGTAACAAGTCCCTCAGAAGTCATAGAATCCTTAATCAGCTTTGTGCCGTCCGTCTCAAATTTCAAATCCCTGTTTGTGATAATTCCCACAAGCTTCTTTCCGACAACAATCGGAACGCCTGAAATTCGGAATTTTCCCATCAGGTCGTTTGCGTCTTTTAATGTATGCTCAGGCGACAGATAGAAAGGATCTGTGATTACGCCGTTTTCCGAACGTTTTACCTTGTCCACTTCATCTGCCTGCTGTTCAATGGACATATTTTTATGAATGATTCCAATACCGCCCTGTCTTGCCATAGCGATTGCCATTCTGTATTCCGTCACTGTATCCATGCCGGCGCTCATCATTGGAATATTTAATTTGATTTTTTTTGTCAGATTCGTCGTCAAATCAACCATATTCGGCGTCACTTCCGAATACTGCGGTACCAACAAAACATCATCAAATGTAATTCCTTCACCAATAATCTTTCCCATCGGTCATTTCCTCTCTTTCTCATTTTTGTATATTGTTCAAAATACTATCAAAAAATACATGCAATGTCAATGAATCTGCTCAAGTTTTTTGCTGTATTTTCTTATCAGAAAATCCATAAAAAGCGGTATAGTTTCAGACTATACCGCATACTTTATACCTTCTTTTTTACAATATTCGGACGCACATGAAGCATGGCGTCAAGCATTTTTTCCGTCGGCTCAAAAAGCACCTGTGTGGAGCCCTCCTTATCGGTAAGAATAATGGAATACAACGCATCGCTTCTGTTTCCGGAAGAATAATCCAGAAGCAGAACTGTTTTCTTATTTTGGATTTCCTCAGAAAACGTCGGCGCGATGATTTCAGCATTTTTCAAATCAAATTCGTTGGCAAACTTTCTCTTTCTCTGTCCCATAATTTTTTCTATCGTCAGCTCTCCATTTACCAGAGAATATTCGTATTCGACGCTGGTATAGACAAATACAAGATATGCCAGATAGCCGATTAAGATGGTAATTGTAATCCCCAGCATTCCAAGAAACATCGTTCCGAAAAAGAATACCAAAACCGTCAGCAGTACTGCCAGAATCCGGAACAGAACTGTTTTAAAATCTGCTTTTCTTTTTACAATATGCTCCACAAAAACTTCACTCATGCCCTTAACTCCATTCTACTCCACAGAAACCACATAGTAGTAAATCGGCTGTCCGCCCTCATAAACTTCCACTTCGACATTTGGAAGTTCTTTGGAAATCCGCTCTGAAAGGGCGTTTGCCTCATCTTCTGTCACTTCTTCCCCATAGTAGACGCTGACAATTTCCGACTCGTCGTCCTGCATTTCAAGAATCATGGAAATCGTCGTATCCTCTACGGTCTCACCGACGGCAAGAATGCCTTCGTCTCCGATTCCCATAATATTTCCTTCTTTGATTTCTTTATCGTCAATCACCGTATCTCTTACCGCATAAGTAACCTCGCCGGTCTTAATATAAGACATACTGTCCGTCATCGCCTCTTTATTTTCCTCAGCGGAATTTTCCGGAACAAAGCCAATCATCGCCGCAATTCCCTGCGGAATGGTCTTTGACGGAATCACAATGACATTTTTGTCTTCGGACAGACTCTCCGCCTGCTGCGCCGCCAAAATAATATTTTTATTATTCGGCAGAACATAAACGGTCTTTGCGTTGACTTTTTCAATAGCGTTTAAGATATCTTCCGTACTCGGATTCATCGTCTGTCCGCCGGAAATAATATAGTCTACATTCAGGCCTTTGAAAATTTCTCCCAGACCTTCCCCTACGGATACTGCGATAAAGCCATATTCCTTTGCCGGCTCTGCGGCTTTCTTTTTTTCTTCTTCCTCTTTCTGCTGCGCTGCAATCTTTTCCGCATTTTTAATCAGTCTTTCATGATGTTCTTCGCGCATATTGTCTACTTTCATGCGTGATAAAGAACCATAGGTCAGCGCTTTCGTAAATGCCTCGCCCGGCTGATTGGTGTGCACATGCACTTTCACAATCTCATCATCTGCCACAAGGACAATGGAATCGCCGATAGACTCAAGAAATGCCTTAAAGGAAGCCTCCTCCGCCTCCGGCATCGGCTCGTTCAGATTGATAATAAACTCTGTACAGTAGCCGAATTTAATGTCCGCCTCGTCCATCGGAATATCGTCTGCCTCAAAAGAAACGGACGGTGAAGATACTTCCTCAAGCGTGTAGTCGATTTCTTTTCCGAGCAGCGCGTCATAAGCGCCCTTGACGACAACCATCAGTCCCTGTCCGCCGGAATCTACTACGCCCGCCTGCTTTAATACCGGAAGAAGCTCCGGTGTGCGGCTTAACACTTCATCTCCGTATTTGATAATCTCATCAATGACATAAACTAAATCGTCGCTTTCGCTGAGCAGTTCGCACGCTTTGTCAGACATTCCCTTTGCAACGGTAAGAATAGTTCCCTCTTTCGGCTTCATCACTGCCTTGTAAGCGGTCTCGACTGCCCGCACACATGCTTTTGACAGCACCTCGACCGTAATCTCGCTATACTGTTTGATTTCGCGGGTAAATCCACGAAACAACTGCGACAGGATTACGCCGGAATTTCCTCTGGCGCCCCGCAGCGAACCGGAAGAAATCGCTTTCGATATCGTTTCCATATTTGGATTGGAAAGACCTCCGACTTCTTTTGCCGCAGACATAATCGTCATCGTCATATTTGTTCCCGTATCCCCGTCCGGAACAGGGAACACATTTAACTCGTTAATCCATTCTTTTTTTGCTTCGAGATTTTTTGCGCCGGCAATAAACATCTTCTGCAATGTTTCTGCATTTATACTTTTTATTTCCAAAATTTTTTCCTCCTACGGTATGAATGTTAGTCAATCACCCGGACACCTTCTACATAAATGTTTACTTTTTTCACCGTCATGCCCGTAAACTCCTCAACTTTATATTTTACGCTTGATATAATATTATCAGCTATTGTAGCAATATTCACCCCGTAAGAAATGATAATATGGAAATCAATGGTAATCTCGTTGTCCTCGTTGATTACTACATTGATTCCTTTGGTAGAACTGTCTTTCTTTAACAGTCTGACAAGGCCGTCTTTTACGCTGACCATCGCCATACCCACGATACCGAAACACTCGTAGGCCGTTTCCCCTGCATATTTTGCAATCACTTCAGGGCTGATTAATATCTGACCTAAATCAGTATTCATCTTACCTTTCACTTGATTTCCTCCTCAATAAAAATATTTCTTTTCAATTATACTATTTTTTCCATAAAAAGAAAAGTAATTCTATGAAAAAACGCTGACCGTAATTCCTATAAAAATACCGCACTACGAAAAAAGGCCGTCGCACATTGCGACAACCTTTTTATCTCATACATATGCAATTATGCTCTTTCTACTTTTCCAGATCTTAAACAAGAAGTGCAGACATACATTTTCTTGCTTCCGCCTTCTGTTTTCACTCTGACGGATTTAATATTGGATTTCCACATTTTGTTGGAACGTCTGTGTGAATGACTCACCGCATTTCCAAAATGAGCACCCTTACCGCAAACACTACATTTAGCCATAATAGCACCTCCTTTTATAAACTCGGTCTGATTACCAGCAGACCTGACACAAAGCACATTCTAACAGAATGGCAGATAAAATGCAAGCACTTTTTTAGGAAAGCACCTCTTTTGCAATATCCGCGCTCATTTTCGCGTCCTTAGAATAATAATCCGCGCCGATTTTCATGGCGTAATCCTCTGTCAGAACGGCGCCTCCGACCATGACTTTGCAGTTTACCTGATGTTCTTTTAACAGCCGGATTGTCTCCTCCATAGAGCCGAGCGTCGTCGTCATCAGCGCGGAGAGACCGACCAGCCGCACATCGTGTTCCATCGCCGCCTCCACCACGCGCATACAGTCCACGTCACGTCCGAGGTCAATGACTTCATAGCCGTAATTTTCCAAAATAACTTTCACAATATTTTTTCCGATATCATGGATATCGCCCTTGACGGTTGCAAGAATGATTTTTCCTTTCGACTGCGAAACAGAACCCTGTTCCGCCAGATGTGTTTTAATCACCTCAAAACATTCTTTAGCGACGTCCGCTGCAAGAATTAACTGCGGCAGAAAAATCGTTCCTTTTTCAAACCGCTCTCCAATCATATCCAGCGCCGGAATCAGAATTCCGTTGATAATCTCCATCGCGTCTGTCGTCTCCAACAGTTGTCTGGTAATTCTTTTCCCGTCAGACTTCATACCGGTTTCCATCGCCTTCAAAACAGCGTCCGCCTGAGCGTTTGCAAGCGTGGATTCGTTTTCTCCCGCCGGCAGTTTTGCCGTATGGCTGGCAGGAATTGCCTCCGTCGGCAGCTTCGCCGTATGACTGGCAGGAATTGCCTCTGCCGGACACTGATTGGAATACTCAATAAATTCCATCGCGTTTTCATCAAATCCCGCAAGCACGTTAAAACTTTTCAGCGCCCAGACCATCGCAGAAGCGTTCGGATTCATAATCGGCAAATCAAGTCCCTGATTGAGCGCCATCGTCAAAAACGTCTTGTTAATCATTTCGCGGTTCGGCAGTCCGAAAGAAATATTGGAAACGCCGAGTACCGTTTTTAAGCCCAGTTCGGTTTTTACGGCATGAAGCGCCTTCAGGGTTTCGCCCGCCGCTTTCTGCTCTGCGGAAACCGTAAGGACAAGACAGTCGATAATCAGATTTTCTTTTGGAATTCCGTAGGCTGATGCCCTGTTCATGATTTTTTCTGCAATCTGCACCCGCTCCCGCGCAGTCTTTGGAATTCCGTTTTCGTCTAAAGTCAGTCCGATGACCGCAGCGCCGTATTTTGCCGCCACCGGAAGAATCCGCTCAAGCACCGCGTCTTCCCCGTTGACGGAATTGATAATCGGTTTTCCGTTGTAAACCCTCAGCGCGGCCTCCAGCACCTCCGGTTTTGTGGAATCAATCTGAAGCGGCACGTCGACGACGGACTGCAGCGCCTTAACGGTTCTTACCATCATCTCTTTTTCGTCAATTTCCGGCAGTCCGACGTTGACGTCTAAAATATCAGCACCGCCCTCGACCTGCTCTACTGCCTGCGAAAGAATATAATCCATGTCATTTTCCATGAGCGCCTGTTTAAAACGTTTTTTCCCGGTCGGGTTGATTCGTTCCCCGATAATGCGCGGCCGGTCTACCGTAACCGTTTTCAGCGGCGAGCAGACTGCCAGCGTTTTCTGATGTTTTGGCGTTACCCGTTCTCTGTCTGAGAGCTGTTTTTTCAGTTCGCGGATATAATCCGGCGTTGTTCCGCAGCAGCCGCCCAGAATACAGGCGCCGGAATCCACCATTTTCATACAGTCTGCCGCAAATTCCTGCGGAGAAACGTCATACAGATTGGTCACCGGATCGGGCAGCCCCGCGTTTGGTTTGACGACAATCGGCAGACTTGTCCAATCTGCAATCTCCCCGACAATCTCAATCATTTCACCGGGGCCGAGCGAGCAGTTGACTCCGATGGCGTCAACGCCCAGTCCCTCTAAGGTCAGGCACATTGCGCTGACGCTGCAGCCGGTAAAGGTTCTGTGGTTTCTCTCAAAAGTCATCGTGCAGATTACCGGAAGGTCAGTGTTTTCTTTTGCCGCCAGCACCGCCGCTTTTGTTTCCATTAAGTCCGTCATAGTCTCGACGACAATCAGATCCGCGCCCTTCGCGGCTTTGATTTCCTCTAAAAAGATATCATAGGCTTCCTCAAACGACAGATTGCCGGTCGGCTCCAACAACTTGCCAATCGGCCCTAAATCAAGTGCCACCAGACAATCTGTACCCTCCGCCGCTTTTTTTGCATTCGCAACTGCGGCGCAGATCAGTTCTCTGACGGTATATCCGCTCTGCTCCATTTTATAACGGTTTGCGCCAAAAGTATTTGCATAAATCACCTGCGCGCCCGCCTCGATATAACTTTTATGAATCTCGATAATCCATTCCGGCTTTTCAATATTCAATGTTTCGGGAATTGCGCCCAGCGCCATTCCTTTTTTCTGAAGCATTGTACCCATCGCGCCGTCCAGAATTAAAAAGTTATCTTTTAACAGTCTGTTTTCCACAGGAAAGCCCCTCCTTTCTAAACTGACAGTGTTCCCGCATACTGCAGTGATGACAGCCGCCTGTATCGATATGCGCCAACTGATGTCCGAGCCCGATAATGCAGGTAACGGACTTTGTCGGAGTCATCATAAACGACTGATTGACGCAGACGCCAATCCTCTTTTGCGCGTCCAAAAGCTCTAAAAACTGTTTCTGACCAGCAAGCGGAAAGTCCCCGTATCCGAGTCCGAATCTCCATGTGTGTTCATATTCCGGAAAAATTTTTAAAATCTGCTCCTGCGCCAGATTGCAGACCTGCTCGATTGCGGCCGACGCCATGCTGTCCACCAGCATTGCCTCCGCCATTCCCAAAATCTGCTTTTTGCGGATCAGCATATCGACTCCGGCGGAAAGTGTCGCACACATGAAAATCACTTTTTCACAGCCCTTTAAATGCTCCTGAATGGATCTGCCCTCCAGCCGGAACGCTGTTCCCACAGCCTGTCCCTGCTCCAAATCAAAAACCCTGTAAATATATTTTGCATCAATCGCTTCCAGCAGTTGTTTTTCGCACGACAAAAGAAGCTCTTTTGTCGTTTCATCAGGAGAACCAATCCCATATCCGAGATATCTAAGAGCTTCACGAAAATCAATCTGATTTAATTTTACACGATAATTTTTTTCCATCATATCTGAATGTCCGTTTTCGTCAAATTATTCCCTGCGCTGCTTTTTCCAACCGTTATTTTCCGGCAGTGACAATACTGCTGACGCTTTCCGTAATCTTTTTTGCCACATAAGGATCGTTCATTGTATAAATATGTATGCCGTCCACGCCGTTTGCGACCAAATCAACAATCTGATTGACCGCATACGAAATTCCCGCATCACGCATTGCCAGAGGATTATCACCAAAGCGTTGAAGCACTTTAGACAGCTTTGCCGGAATACTCGCGCCGCACATTGAAACCATGCGCTCAATCTGTTTTTTGTTGGTCACCGGCATGATGCCCGCTTCTATCGGGACGTCAATTCCCGCAATCCGCACTTTCTCCAGAAAATCATAAAACGCATGATTATCAAAAAATAACTGGGAAATCAGATGGTCTGCTCCCGCTTCCACTTTATGTTTTAAATTCATGATATCCGTCCGCATATCCGGCGCTTCCTGATGCACCTCCGGATAACATGCGCCGGACACATGAAAATTCATCTGTTTGGACATGATATAAGCAGTCAAGTCAGAGGCGTAACTGAAATCATGCATCGTTTCATAATCGGGATTGACATCTCCCCGCAGCGCCAGAATATTTTCAACGCCATACGCTTTCAGGCGGTCTAAAATTTCATCGACGCTCTCTTTCGTATTGTAAAGACAGGATAAATGGGCAATCGTCTCGATGCCGAGATGATTTTTGATATGATTGCACAAATCGATTGTGTTTGCATTTGCCACGCCGCTTCCTCCGGCGCCATAAGTGACGCTGATAAAATCCGGCTTTAAATCCGTCAGTTGTTCCAATGTCTGATAAATCGTATCAATTCCACTCTCTTTTTTCGGTGGAAAAACCTCAAAAGAAAAGACTGTTTTTTCTGTTTCAAAAAGTTTTGTAATATTCATCTTTCCTACCTCTCTTATGTTTTACAGCAATATAAATTAAATCCCAGTACAAGGCACAATATAATGATACAAAGCGTCAAAAAAGTACTCTCAATAAACAGGGACAATACCATTCCAAACGCAATCCAAAAAAGCGCAAAGCCACATATTTTCCGCATTTTAAAATACCTGTTTTTGTTTCATTATATGCGAAAATATCCGATATAAGAAAAATTTCGCAGAAAAACCCCGTACAATTTTTTCGTTTTCTTATTTTTTAAGAATGCCGGACGAATTAAAGTTCTTCGTCTGCCTCATCATCAATTTCGTCATCGTCATTGCGGTTTGTAAATTTGTCAATCACGTCAGGCACCAAATCCATAATTTTTGAAAAACCGTCCTGATCCTTGACGCTGATAATTTTTGACGTTCCGTTTTTGATAATGAGCACCGCCGTCGGCGTAATCTTTCCGCCAACGCCTCCCGTTCCGTTGTCGCCTTTGGAAAAAGTGCCGATTCCCATACCGAAAGAAACGTCAGCCATCGGAAGGATAATCGTTTCTCCAATCACAATCGGTTCTCCCACAACAGATTTTGTCGTGATAAACTGTTCCATCGCTTTTAATAAATCCTCTGTTTCCTTTCTGTTTTCTGCCATAATACAGCCTCCTATGAAAATTTCTTCATCAATCGTCTGATATCCCGATTAAAATATAATTTTAAAATATAATAAAGAACCACGCCGCAAAGCATATATCCCTTAAAAGTAACTGTTCCCTCCAAAACCTGCCGTTCAAAATCCGGCGTGATTTGCACCTTGTCCAAAGGGATTTTCAACACCGGAAACGTTACGCCGATAAGCCCCAATGCCTGTCCCGTCCTGTCGGGTGTTTTTGCGCCGAAGGTCACATCGCTCTGAAATCTTCTTGGACGGATATGGCGCAGAAGCTTTGGTATATTGACTTTTGCAAATTGAAATGCGCGTCTGGTCACTTTCGATTTCAGCACTTTTTGAAACTCTGAAACCTTTTCTTTTTTATCTTTCACCGATGTGTAAAATTCATTCCATCGGGATTTTACATTTCGGTAAATTCTCCCAATTTTTTCGGAGAATTTTTCCTTTGCCGCAGATTTTGAATTTCTCCCTGTCTCCGATTTAGAATTTCCCTTTGTTTCTGATTTGGGATTTCCTTTCGTTTCTGATTTAGGATTTGTTTCCGATTTGGGATTTCCTTTCGTTTCTGATTTAGGATTTCCCTTTGTTTCCGATTTGGCTTGTTCCTTTACAGGATTTTCCAAAAAGATGGATTCTCCGCTATCGTCCGATGTCGTGGAAACCTCCGAAAATCGAATTTTTTTCTCTGCCGCCGGTTTTTGCCAATCAATTTGTTTTTCAACTGTCTGACGCTCCGTATCCGGCTCTTTTTTCGCGTCCTTTTCTTCCCGGCTTTTTGCCTTTTCGGATTCTGGAGTTCCAAACGGATAAAATCGTTTGACGGGGATTCCCAAAACGCGAATTGTAATTACCCCGCCGTCATTTTCACCGGAAAAATCCGCATACAGAAGCCTGAAAAGCCAGCCGGCGCAAACCCGGTAAGCAACCGTCCTGTCTTTGAATTCTGTTTTTCCCGTATATTTTACAGGAAAAAACAACGCAAGCAGAACAAGTGCCAAGACAGCCAGCAATATCATACACAATATTTTTAGAATGAACATTACGATATGTAAAACCATAGGCTATTCTTCCCTGCTTTTCTCCATCTTTTTCAGAATGTATTCCCTGACCTGAACGCCTCCGGTATCAGCCATGCAGTCGTCGATAAGGAGTTTTACCATATCAAGCGTCTCCTCTTTACCGTAGGCAATCCCGACAACCACGCAGTCGGACTTTCTGTAATACTTCTGCGCAAAAACATTCGACGGATAAATTTCCAATAAATCATGCTTGTTTTCGGAAAGCGTAATCACATAAACATTCCACTGGATTTTTCCCCATTTGATTTTACGGATTACATCTCTTTTTCTTTCAAGTAGATTATATCCAACGTATAAATCTTTATACCATCTCATAAACCTGCTCTCCGGCGATATTGTTTAATATTTCAATACATGCAAGTTTTTCTGCATTGTCTGTACAAATGGACAGACTGTTATATATATAATCCTGCAGTTCGCTGATATTGTTAAAAAATACCGGAAGCTCCGCAAGCGTCATGGACATCACCGCGCGCCGGACACTCGTTTCATGCGACCGGAAAAGCTGCCGGTATTGCTCAAAAAGCCTCTCCTGCTGTTGCTTCACATACGCCTCTGTTGCCACGCCGTCTGCTTTCTGCTCCTCAAGTTCCACAAACAGACTGTCGGAATTCAGTTTCGGCAGACGATAAACAATCTCATAAACCTCCGTCAGTCCCAACGCCTGAATTTTCTCCCCGTAGCTGTCCCGAATCTGGTCTGTAATATCATAAGCGGAAAGCTTCGGATATAATTCCTCCTGACTGCCCTCAAGGAAAACAAACTGCGCTTCAATCTCCTCTGCGCTTTTGCTGCTGAATTTCTGCTGAAACAAAAGACCGGTATTTTCCACAATTTCTCTTGCCACAGCCGATGTGCGCGTATCCTCTGCATAATCTTTTGTATAGAGTATGAGCAGCAGGTCGTTGATAATTTCCTGTATCATTAAATTTCCGCTCATGACGCTCTCGATAGTCTCGGAAGACTTTTCTATATTATAACGTATTTCCTCATATTCCTGTTGGGAAATTGTCTTAAAATTTATTTTCTCAAATGCTTCCATCACTTCTTCCAGATGTGGATAGTTTTCCGCCATAGAAGCTGTCTTTTTCAACATTCCCGCCGTTTCAAGCATATAGAGAAAGTCATCGAGGCTTTGGATACTGCCGCCCTGATAAATGGAAAGTCCCTGCGACACCAGTTCAAAAAATTTATCCTTCGTCATACGCAGCGGAAGCTGGGCGATAACCTCATGAATTTTTTCATTGACTGCCATGCTGTCCTCATCTTCCAGAATAAACTTCATAAGCCTGCGCGTCATATCCTCATCGCTGTAACCGTCAGGAATTTTCTGCTCCTTAAAGCGGTATTCCACCCGATTTAAGGCGTGCTCGTAAATATTGAGCCTGTCCACATAGCATGTTAAATCCTGCACGCCGGTTACAATCTTTTTTCTGAGCGCCTCCATCGTTTCAATCTGTTTTTCAGTCTCTCCCTCATCTTTCCAGAGAGCCGCGACCACAGCATTGATTTCCGATATTTCATGATGATGGTCAAAAACCTCCACTTCATTTTCTTCCATCATGGAATAATAGGTATAGTAATTCATTGCCAGACGAATCAGGGCATACCGGTAGTTGAGTTCCATAAAACGGACGGGGTATTCCCTTAAATGTTTTTCGATATTTTTGTTTTTCAGTAATTCGCCTACAATTTTTTTCATGTTGTTTCCTTCCTGTGTATCCGGCAAAATGCGCGCTTCTTTCCATTGCGCCTTTGGCAGGGATTTATTTCATAATATCTGAAAAATCAAAGGTTGCAAAATAATCCTCCGGCGTTTCAGCGCGCCGGATCAGTTCGACGCTGCCGTCCTCTTTTAACAGAAGCTCGGCAGACTTCAGCCGTCCGTTGTAGTTATATCCCATTGCAAATCCATGCGCTCCGGTATCGTGAATGACAAGGAAATCTCCGATATCAATTTTCGGCAGTTTCCGATCCACTGCAAATTTATCATTGTTCTCACACAATGAGCCGACAATATCGTATGTATGATTACATGGCGCGTCCTCTTTTCCCATGACGGTAATGTGATGATAAGCGCCGTACATTGCCGGACGCATCAGGTTGACTGCGCACGCGTCTACGCCGATATATTCCTTATAGATGTGTTTTTCATGAACCGCTTTTGTCACAAGCGCTCCATAAGGGCCCATCATAAACCGGCCCATTTCCGTATAAATGGCTACATCGTCCATGCCCTCCGGCACAAGAATTTCCTCGTACACTTTGCGGACTCCCTCGCCGATTGCAAAAATATCATTCGGCGTCTGCTCCGGACGATATGCAATTCCGACGCCGCCGGAAAGATTGACAAAAGCAATATGGACATCGAGTTCCTTTTTCAGCGATACCGCCAATTCAAAAATATCTCTTGCGAGCATTGGATAATATTCGTTTGTCACCGTATTGCTCGCCAAAAATGCGTGAATTCCGAAATGCTTTACGCCCTTATCTTTTAAAATCCGGAAAGCGTCCCGAATCTGATTTGGCGTCATTCCGTATTTTGCCTCTCCCGGATTATCCATAATTCCGTTGCAGACCTCATAAACGCCGCCCGGATTATACCGGCAGCATACGGTTTCGGGAATTCCGCACTCCTCCTCCATAAAGTCAATCATTGTAATATCGTCAAGGTTGATAATTCCTCCCAGCTTATTACAGTATTGAAATTCTCCCGCAGGGGTTTCATTGGAAGAAAACATAATCTCATCATTGCGAAATCCCAGTTTCTCCGCAATCATCAGTTCTGTGTACGAAGAACAGTCTACGCCGATGCCTTCTTCCTTTAAACGTTTAATAATAAACGGGTTCGGCGTGGCTTTCACTGCAAAATATTCCCGAAATCCCTTATTCCATGAAAACGCCTTATTGACGTTTCTTGCATTTTCCACAAATCCTTTCTCATCATAAATATGATAAGGCGTCGGATAAGTCTTTTCAATCTCTTGTAGCTGCTCAAGCGTTACAAACGGTTTCTTTTCCATCTTTTTCAGTCCTCCTTTTGTTTCTATCCTTTCCGTATTGCTTTGTATGATTTGTAACGGTTATCTGCCGTAAATATCACACAGATATCGAAGTCTTTCAATCTCCTTCGGGGTAAACTGGTCTTTCAGCGCCCTCCATCTCCAGTTGGTTCCCATAGAAGACGGAAGGTTCATTCTGCCGATATTTCCCACTTTCAGTACGTCCTGCAACTGGAAAATCACAATATCGGCGACGCTTTCATAAGCGGTCTTAAAAATCGCGTCCACCAGTTCTTCAACGGAAGCGTGGGGCGCTCCCATGTACTCGCGGATATATCCGAGTTCCCACCATTCGAGGCCGGTAAAATATCCGACCAGCGTATCATTGTCATGCGTTCCGCCATAAGCTACCGTATTGGAATCCCAATTATACGGGAGATGTTCGTTCTTCCGGTCTCCGTCAAAAGCAAACTCCAGAATTTTCATGCCCGGATATCCGCTCTTTTCCAGCACTTCTTCGACCTCCGGAATTTTAACGCCCAAATCCTCCGCAATAATTTTCTTTCCATCTACGGATTCGTTGATGACGTCAATCAGCTTCATGCCCGGCCCCTCCTTCCAGACGCCGTTTAATGCGTCGGAATCCTCTGCCGGAATTGCATAATATTTTGTCAGTCCGATAAAATGGTCAATCCGGATTACGTCGTACAGTTTGGCGGAGTGTTCCATACGTTTTCTCCACCACAAAAAATCTTCTTTTTCCAACTGTTTCCAGTCATAGAGCGGATTGCCCCAGCGCTGTCCGGTTTCGGAAAAAATATCCGGTGGAACGCCTGCGACTTTTTTCGGATTTAAGTCTTTATCCAACTGGAATATCTGAGGATTCTGCCATACGTCTGCGGAGTCCTCTGCCATATAAAGCGGAATGTCTCCGATAATTTCAATCCCGTTTTCATTGGCGTATTCTTTTAAACTGTTCCATTGTTCATAAAACTTAAACTGGACGAATTTATAAAATTCAATTTTTTCTTTCAGCTTTTCGCCGTATTTTTCCAGCGCTTCCGGCGTTCTGTACTTAATATCTTTATCCCATTCCTGCCATGCAATATATTCAAAATGTTCTTTACATGCAGTGTAGATACAGAAGTCCTCCAGCCAGAATTTGTTTTCTTCCAAAAACATCTGATATTCTTCCGTCTCTTGGTGCGCGCTGTTCAAAAAGGCTTCTTTTAATACGGTAAAACGGGAATTGTAAAGCAGACCGTAATCCACATACTGGTCTTCCATTTTCCAGCGGAAGCTTTCTACATATTCTTTTGTGAGCAGTCCTTCCTCTATCAGAAGATCCAAATCAATCAGATACGGATTTCCCGCAAACGCTGAGAATGAAGCATAAGGGCTGTCGCCGTATCCGGTCGGGCCAAGCGGTAACACCTGCCAGTATTTCTGCCTTGCCTGTACCAGCCGGTCTACAAACAGACGCGCTTCCTCTCCAAAAGTTCCAATGCCATATGGTGAGGGAAGGCTGCTGATTGGCATCAAAATTCCCGCGCTTCTCTCAAATGGTTGTTGTTTCATAGTGTCCTCCTAGTGCTGATATATTTTGTGTATAAACAAATTTTTTATTGATGAACATGCGTAAATAAATGCTCCTGACAGTATTCCTTTCCGCCGGTACATTTCGAGCAGTAACGGAATGTGAGCTCCGGATAATCCCGATCCGTTCTTCCGCAGACTGCACACCGGTGCATTGCGCCATTTTCATAGCGTTTTTCCCTGACGCCCTTTTGAACCGACCGGACATACTCCCTTTTTCGCCGCATATTTCCAAGTCTTTTTCTGCTGCCGGAAAACCAGTACAACAGGAAATTCAACAGGGATAATACAATCATCGTCGTCTGAACGACTGCAAGGATTGTAGGATAATTCATAAACGCATAGATGATATCATAAATGATATATCCGCCATACAGAAAACCAAACCACTTTATTTTTATCGGGATAATAAAATAAAGCAACAGTTCCATATCCGGATACGTCACAGCAAACGCCAGAAAAATCGACATGTTAATATAATAGGTGCTGACAAACACAGAAATCGCCTGCCCCATCGTCTGCGCAATGATTGAAGAATATATCATATTGCCTTCTGCGGTTGAATAGTAAACTGTCAGAACAAGATATAATATGATTGCTCCGACTACGGTAAATAAAAATCCGGAAAGCATATACACATTATACCGGTACGTCCCCCATGTACGCTCAAGCGTCGTACCCAGAGAATAGTAAAGCAGCATCATAATCACCGTAAAAATACCCAATTCCTCCGGAACTGTCAAAATCCATGTAAACAGCCTCCAAATCTGCCCACGAAAAATCAAATATGGATCAAATGAAAAATAAGCGTAAACCTCCGGACTGATCAGACTCATGATGTAGCCGATGACATATCCGATGATTAAGTATAAGGTCAGGTTCGGTATTGCGTATTTACCAAACTTCCGTTCCATTTTTGACGGCATAAAGCGCCCTCCATTTCTTTTATATAATAAACCACTATACAGTATAAATTCTGCCCTCTTGTTTGTCAAACAACTTTGGAATTTCCGACGCCCATTCTCCCAGTTGCTAGCGTAAAATTTTACTCGGATCATTCGGTATAGAAAAGAAAGCACCAATCTTTTATGATTAGTATAGGTAACCAGCCAAATACTAAAAAGAGAGGTGCT
>CANRMF010000037.1 GCA_947631665.1 uncultured Lachnospiraceae bacterium
CATGGAGCTGACTGATACTAATAGGTCGAGGGCTTATCCATGAAGGTTCAGAGGAGATCAGGAAGGAAGGAATTGGGAAAGATTTCAGTGTGCGGTTTTGAGTGTACAATGACACTTAGATGGCCCGGTGGCTCAGCTGGTTAGAGCGCCGCCCTGTCACGGCGGAGGTCGTGGGTTCGAACCCCATCCGGGTCGTTTTTCAATAGTGTATGCGTATAGAGCACAGATAGAGGAAGGTTGAAAGTAATAAACGAAGTTTTTCCTCTTTTTTCTTATTGAATTTATGGGATCTTAGCTCAGCTGGGAGAGCATCTGCCTTACAAGCAGAGGGTCACAGGTTCGAGCCCTGTAGGTCCCACTCGTACATGAAAATGTACAATTAAATTGAAGTCCCGATGAGGCTCGATTGAGTCAGATAGGATATAAATGAATATGCCGATGTGGCTCAATTGGCAGAGCAGCTGATTTGTAATCAGCAGGTTAACGGTTCGAGTCCGTTCATCGGCTTTTGTGGGCAGATTCCCGAGTGGACAAAGGGGACAGACTGTAAATCTGCTGCGATTGCTTCGGTGGTTCGAATCCACCTCTGCCCACTTTTTTAATTTCATAGTGTCGCGGGGTGGAGCAGTCTGGAAGCTCGCCGGGCTCATAACCCGGAGGTCGTAGGTTCAAATCCTACTCCCGCAATTTATTGTATGCCCAGTTAGCTCAGTTGGTAGAGCAGAGGACTGAAAATCCTCGTGTCTCTGGTTCGATTCCGGAACTGGGCATCTTTTTATGCAAAAATTTATGAACAAAAGGGTTATATCATTGGAATTCCTTAAGATTATGATATAATAATTTTACGGTTAAAAAGTTTTTGATGTTGGAAACGGTTAGAAAGAGAAAAAATGGAAGGAAAAGGTACAATGAGTGGATTGGCGACGTTATATGTGGTAATTCCTTGTTATAACGAGGAAAAAGTTTTGCCGGTTACGGCTCCGATGTTTTTGGAAAAGATAAAATCTCTGAGGGGGGGCAAGAGGATTTCGGAGAGGAGCCGGATTTTGTTTGTCGATGACGGAAGCAGGGATCGGACATGGGACATTATTAAAAATCTGGCAGAGAGTGACGAGCATTATTTAGGGATTCGCCAGAGCAGAAATCGCGGTCATCAGAACGCTGTGCTTGCGGGGCTTATGGAAGCAAAAGATGTTTGCGATATTACGATTTCGATTGACTGCGACGGGCAGGACGATATCAATGCGATGGACGAAATGATTGATTTATACTATCAGGGAAATGAAATTGTATATGGCGTGAGAAATAACAGGGATACAGATTCGGTGTTTAAGAGAGTTACGGCGCAGGGATTTTATAAGTTTATGCGTATGATGGGAGTGGAAACTGTCTATAATCATGCGGATTACAGATTGCTTTCTGCAAGAGTAATTCACGAACTTTCAAATTTTAAAGAAGTCAACCTGTTTTTACGGGGAATGATTCCGCTGGTGGGATTTCAGAGTACCAGCGTGTATTATAAAAGGGAAGAAAGAATTGCCGGAGAAAGCCATTATCCGCTTAGGGCAATGATGAAACTGGCGCTGAACGGTGTGACCAGCCTGTCGGTGAAGCCGATTCGTATGATTACGGTGCTCGGCTTTTTGGTTTCTATTTTGAGTTTTGTTGGAATTATATGGTCGGTGATACGGTTCTTTATCGGACAGACGATTACCGGCTGGGCAAGTATGATTTGTATTGTCTGCTTTTTTGGCGGCGTGCAGTTGTTGGCGCTCGGCATTATCGGAGAATACATTGGAAAGATTTATCTGGAGACCAAAGCGCGCCCGAGATATATTATCAGCGAACGGACGCAGGATTTGGAAAAATAAAACGATGAATGAAAGCAATTTAATGGATATGCTGATTTCTTATAGCAGGGAGGGGCGTTATCCGCTTCATATGCCTGGACATAAAAGAAATCGGAAACTGCTGGAGGGAATGGATCCCTTTGATGTTGATATTACGGAAATTGAGGGTTTTGACAACCTGCATTATGCGCAGGGAATTTTAAAAGACTGTATGGAACGGGCGCGGGCATTTTATGGAACAAGGCGCTCATGGTTTCTGGTCAATGGGAGTACATGCGGTCTTTTGGCGGCAGTCTGCGCAGTGACGGAGATTGGCGATACGGTTTTAGTCGGAAGAAACTGTCATAAATCGGTTTATCATGCCCTCAAATTGAGAAATCTGAGGGCGGAATATATTTATCCTGAATGGATTGGGGAGTATGGCATTTACGGGGGATATGACGCTGAAAAAATCAGAGAAATGCTTGATAAAAATAGCTGGATTAAAGTGGTGATTGTTACTTCGCCTACTTATGAGGGAATGGTTTCTGACATTCAGAAAATTGCGGAAATTGTCCATGAGCGGGGCGGAATTTTAATTGTCGATGAGGCGCATGGGGCGCATTTCGGGCTTTGTGAGAAATCGCCGAAGCCGGCGTACCGACTTGGCGCGGATATTGTTGTTGAAAGTTTACATAAAACACTTCCGGCAATGACACAGACGGCGGTGCTTCATCTGACGGGAAATCAGGTGAACGTAGAGCGCATCGAAGAATTTCTGGGTGTTTTTGAAACCAGCAGTCCGTCGTATGTGTTGATGGCCTCCATAGACCGGTGTATTCATTTTCTTGCCGATGAGGGAAAAGAAAAAATGGAACATCTGCTGCGACAGATGCACAATTTACGTAGTCAGGCAAAGTCGTTTCGGCATATCAGAATTCCGGATAGGGAATTGATTGGACAGAGCGCGGTGTTTGACGTTGATGAAACGAAACTGATTTTTGATGTCAGCCGGACGGAACTGACGGGGAGAACGCTTGCGAAGCAGCTACGGACAAAGTACGGGTTTGAGCCGGAGATGGAGGCGCTGACGTATGCGCTGGGCATCTGTACCGTCTGCGATGATGACGCGCAGCTTGAGAGGCTGGTGCATTGTCTGGGAGAGATAGACAAAACGCTTTGTTTCAAAGAAAAAGTGTACGACCGGTTTTTGCCGGAAAGCAAAGCGCGCTGTTCTATTTATGAGGCTTCGGTTAAGGAAACGGAAACGGTGAAAATCAGCGCGGCGGAAGGAAGAATATCCGCAGAATTTTTGTATTTGTATCCTCCGGGAATTCCACTTGTGGTTCCGGGAGAGGAAATTTCGCAGGAATTGGCAGAAAGAGTTCAGGATTATATTCGTCAGGGATTTTGCGTGAACGGACTGGCGGACAGGGAAAATAAGCAGATTCAGGTATTGCGGTAAAAGGATATTGTCAGATGATGGGAAAAATTTTTTTTGTTTTAGGAAAGAGCAGCAGTGGGAAAGATACCATTTTTGGAAAGTTAAAGGAAGACCAGTCCCTGCGGCTGAAAACGGTCGTCGGATATACGACAAGACCGAGACGTTCGGGGGAAAGAAACGGCGTGGAATATTTTTTTGTGAGCGCGCAGGAACTTCAATCCCTGAAAGCGTCCGGAAAGGTCATTGAATGTCGCGATTACAATACCGTTCATGGAGTCTGGTCATATTTTACGGTTGATGACGGACAGATTGACTTAACCGATGGAAATTATTTGTATATCGGGACGTTGGAATCTTTTGTGAAAATGACCGATTACTACGGAAAAGAGGCTGTCGTGCCGATTTATATTGAGGTTGACGACGGAGAGCGGCTTGAGAGAGCCGTTAAAAGAGAGCGCAGCCAGCAGGAACCGAAGTATGCGGAACTGTGCAGGCGTTTTCTTGCGGACGAAATAGATTTTAAAGAAGAAAACATTCTTGCGGCGGGAATTGAGCGGCGGTATGAAAATGATTGTCTGGAGCACTGTATTTGTGAAATTAAGGAGATGATTTCGGCGCAAATCCACGCAGAATAATGCGGGAAGTTTTTAGACAGTGGCAGGAGAGGAAAATCATGAAGAAAAAACTTTTTTTACTGAGCAGTGTTCTTATCATTGCTTTTTTACTATCTGACTTTATTGTATATAAGCAAACAAAGAAAAACTTATTAGATTTTTTCTTTCCAAAAACACAAAATAAAAAAGAGATTGGGGAAAATCTCTTAGTGAAGGAAAACCAAAAAATTATCATTGATGATTATACGATTACTTTGGAAGAAGCATTGTGTGAAAAGACTACACAATTGGGATATTTGGTTTTTTCAGTTCAAAAGGACGGGGAAAAGGTAGAAGCTGATATTACAAAAAACGGTTTGCTGCGTGACTTTGGAAAAAATCAACGATTTGCCTTTGATTATGAAGCTACGGGAAGTTTTATCCAGAAAGCGCAATGGATAGACGATGTTTTATATATTTATGTTTCATTTGAAGCAAACGAGAAGACCTTTGAAAAACCAAATTTTAGCGACTGTATTAAAATTATTGACAATAAAGCGCAAGGGAATAATGCGGAAAAACAATATACATTTAATTTCAAATATAAGAACTACTGTAAAACGTTCAAGTCAGATTATGGCACGCTTTATATTTCTCCATTGGGTTGTAAGCTTATTTCTACGAAAGAGTTGAAAAATTTTAATATCAAAATTAAAAAAGAAGATGGAGAAATGAAATTAAAACGGAGTGATTTCAGCGCGGCGGGAGAGAAGGAAAATAATAAAACAAAAGTGTGGTATACATGCAGGTTTGATGAATTACTGGATATATCTAAAGTAGAGGAAGCGGTGATAGGATATTAGAAATTAGGGGAGATAAAAAGATAGATGCAATGGTATGTATTGTAGATTTGATGAAAAAAGAGTCTGAAATCAAAATATTGGCTGGCTGTACGGAGGAAGAAAAAGAGTGAAAATGGAGACTGAATTTTCAATAGAACTTGACGCATATCATGAAAAAAACTACAATATTATTGAAAAAACAGAAGAAATGGAGACTAAATTTTCAATAGAGGTGTTGTGACATGAAAAGAGATTTGTATTTGGAAAAACTCATAAGAAGAAAACACAATGGAATGATTAAAGTTGTTACAGGAATCAGAAGATGTGGAAAAACTTACCTTTTACTGAATCTTTTTTATCATTATTTGTTAGAATGTGGAGTTGACGACAACCATATCATTAGGATTGCTTTAGATGACAGAATCAATAAAAAATATAGAAATCCAGATGTTTTATGCGAATATATCCATGATGCTGTTAAAGATGATCAAATGTATTATGTATTACTAGATGAAGTGCAGATGGTGGCGGAGTTTGAAGATGTGCTCAATAGTTTTTTGCATATAAAAAATGTGGATACCTATGTAACAGGCAGCAATGCGAAGTTTTTATCAAAGGATATCATCACAGAGTTTAGGGGACGGGGCGATCAGATACATTTATATCCGTTATCTTTTTCAGAATTTATGCAAGGACGAAATGTCGATAGAAATCAAGGCTGGTATGAGTATACAATGTATGGTGGGTTACCGAAGCTTCTGGAAATGGAAAATGAAGAAGATAAAGCGAATTACCTAAGAGATATCGTTAAGGAGACATATATCAAAGATATTTTGGAAAGGAATGACGTCAGAAATCCTGTAGAATTGGAAGAATTACTGGACTATTTGGCTTCAGCAATTGGAGGATTGACAAATCCCAAGAAATTAGCAGATACATTTAAAACAGTAAAAGGGACACCGGTTCACCCCGACACCATTAAAAAATACTTGGATTATTTTGAAGATTCTTTTTTGATTAGCAGGGCAAAGCGTTATGATGTGAAGGGAAGAAAATATATCGGAACGCCTATGAAATTTTACTTTACGGATTGTGGGCTGCGTAATGTGAGAATTAACTTTAGACAGTATGAAGAAACGCATATTATGGAAAACATCATTTATAATGAACTTTTGGTCAGGGGTTATAATGTAGACGTAGGAATGGTGGAGTATCACTATTACACAGAAGAAAAGAAAAAAGTACAGAAACAGTTAGAAGTAGATTTTGTGTGTAATCAAGGCTCGAAAAGAATATATGTACAATCTGCGCTGGCAATTCCGACAAAGGAAAAAGAGGAACAGGAACAATTATCACTTCGCAATATCAATGATTCATTTAAAAAAATCATTATTGTAAAGGACGGGCCAACACACTATAATGAATCGGGTATCCTGATATTAAATTTATATGATTTTTTGTTAAATGAAGACAGTTTAAATCAATAAAATCAGGTGTCGCCGAAACCGACGGAGACTTGTGAAACCTTGTGTTTCCAAGTAGTTTTGTGATATGATAAGAGTCAGCGGATTTGATGCGCTGTGGGAGAAATAATGGAAACAGATAGAGTGCTGGGACAAAATCATATTGTAAAACATTTTGAAAATGCAATCCGTATGGGAAAAATTTCCCACGCCTATATTATCAATGGCGAGGCGGGCTTTGGAAAACTCAGGCTTGCGAGGGATTTTGCAAAGGCGTTGCAGTGTACGGAAAATGCGCCCGACAGGGAAACGAAGACAGGGAGAGCGTGCGGCGCATGTAAGTCCTGTAAGCAGACGGAGTCTCTCAACCAGCCGGACATTAAGTATGTGACCTATGAAAAGACCGGCATCGGAGTAGACGAAATACGGGCGCAGCTCAATGCGGATATTGAAATTAAACCGTACAGCAGTCCTTATAAAATATACATTATACCGGAGAGTGAAAAAATGACGGTGGCGGCGCAGAACGCGATGTTAAAGACGATTGAAGAACCTCCGGAATACGCAGTCATTATTCTGCTGACGACAAACGCAGACGTGTTTCTCCCGACGATTTTATCGCGGTGCGTTCTGCTGAATATGAAACCGGTAAGCGAAGAACTGATTCAAAACCGGCTGATGGCGCAGTATGGCATCGGCGCATATGAGGCGAAAACCGCAGCGCTGTTCTCCGGAGGAAATCCGGGAAAGGCAGAAAAACTGGCGGTTTCTGAGGAATTTGGAGCGTTGAAAAAGTGCGTTGTGGACACGCTGACCTCTTTGAGTGGCGCCGGAATGGATACAATCAGCGCCGACGTAAAGCGCGCGGCAGAGTTTAAAAAAGAAATCGGGGAATATTTTTCTCTGATGCGGAGCTGGTTTCGGGATATCCTGATGGTGAAGGCGCTGGGTACGGAGGCGGTTCTGATTTTTCAGGAGCAGTACGGTGCGGTCTGCGAGATGGAAAAACAGTGTTCTTATCGTGATATTGACAGGATACTCGACAGTATCAGGCAGGCGGAAAACAGGATACATTCAAATGTCAAATTTGATTTAACAATAGAAGTGCTGCTATTGGCAGTGAAAGAGAGGATTCGGAAATGAAGAAAGTAATTGGAGTAAGATTCAGACAGGCCGGAAAGATGTATCACTTTGATCCGGCAGGATTTGAGATAAAAACAGGAGACCATGTAATCGTGGAAACGGCGAGAGGCGTGGAATACGGCAGGGTTGTGGAAGGCGTCAAAGAGGTGGCGGACGATGAAATCAAAACGCCTTTAAAACCGGTGATCCGCCTTGCGACAAAGGAAGACGACAAGAAAGCGCAGGCAAATAAGGAAAAAGAAAAAAAGGCATTTAAAATCTGCAAGGAAAAGATTGCAAAGCATGGTCTGGAGATGAAACTGATTGATACGGAGTATACCTTTGATAACAACAAGGTTTTGTTTTATTTTACTGCTGACGGAAGGATTGATTTCCGCGAGCTGGTGAAGGATCTGGCGTCAGTTTTTAAGACAAGAATTGAGTTGAGACAGGTTGGCGTGCGCGATGAAACCAAGATGATTGGTGGAATCGGCATTTGCGGCAGGCCGCTCTGCTGTAATTCGTACCTGTGTGATTTTGCGCCGGTGTCCATCAAGATGGCGAAGGAACAGAATTTGTCCTTAAACCCGACAAAGATATCCGGCATTTGCGGCAGACTGATGTGCTGCCTGAAAAATGAGCAGGAAGCTTACGAGCAGTTGAACTCCAACCTGCCGAATATTGGCGAGACGGTCAAGACGTTTGACGGGTACAAGGGCGAGGTTACGAGCGTCAATGTACTCCGCCAGAAAGTAAAGATTGTCGTGGAAGAAAATGACGAGAGGGAAATTCGGGAGTATTCGATTAAAGAATTGAAATTTAAGCCGAAGAAAAAGAAATTTGATTTGGCCACAGAGGAATTAAAGGCATTAGAAAAGCTTGAGGACAAGGAAGAATCCAAGTTGGATTAGAGGAAGATTTTGAAAGTTGAGTTAAAGGAAACGGAACAACTGGTAGATTTAGAGCGTAACGGCTACCGGATTATTCAGGACAGGGAACGGTTCTGTTTTGGAATGGACGCAGTGCTTCTTTCCGGCTTTGCAAAAGTGAAAAAAGGGGAGCGGGTTTTGGATTTAGGAACCGGGACGGGCATTATCCCCATTCTGCTGGAGGCAAAGACGGAGGGCGGATATTTTGCCGGACTGGAAATTCAGCCGGAAAGCGCCGACATGGCGAGAAGAAGCGTGGCGCTCAATCATCTGAGTCAGAAAATCGAGATTGTAGAAGGTGACATCAAAGAGGCTTCGGAAATTTTTGGCGGAGCCGCTTTTCACGTTATTACGACAAATCCACCCTATATGACGGAAAATCATGGCCTGAAAAATCCGAAAGACGCCAAAGCGGTCGCGCGGCATGAAGTTTTGTGTACGCTCGATGATGTGCTTCGGGAAAGCGCAAAAGTGCTGATGCCGCAGGGACGGTTTTACATGATTCACAGACCGCGCCGGCTGGTGGAAATCCTTACGCTGATGAGGCAGTATCAGATTGAGCCGAAAAGAATTCAGATGGTGCACCCGTTTGCGGATAAAGAGGCAAATATGGTTCTGATTGAAGGGAGAAAAGGAGGCGGAGCCATGATGAAAGTGATGGAACCGCTGATTGTCTATCGTGAGACGGGAGTTTATACGGATAAAATTGATGAATTGTACCGGTTTTGAGATTATGCTGATTTTAAGATTGTGCCGGTTTTGAAATGATACCGATTTTGAGATTGCAGCGGGCGATTTGGAAAAAATAGCGAGGTAGCGATGGCAGGAAAATTATATTTGTGCGCCACGCCGATTGGAAATCTGGAGGATATCACCGATCGGGTGGTGAAAACGCTCAGGGAAGTGGACATCATTGGCGCAGAGGATACGAGAAACAGTATCAAATTGCTTAATCATTTTGATATTAAAACGCCGATGACCAGTTACCATGAGTTTAATAAGTACGATAAGGCAAAGACGCTTGTTCAGAAAATGCTGGACGGCGCAGATGTCGCGCTGATTACGGACGCGGGGACGCCGGGTATTTCTGATCCCGGAGAGGAGCTGGTCAGACAGTGTTATGAAGCGGGGATTACTGTGACTGCCCTGCCGGGAGCGGCTGCGTGCATTACAGCGCTTGTCATGTCGGGGCAAAAGACCGGACGGTTCTGCTTTGAGGCGTTTCTGCCCCATGATAAAAAGGAGAAGGCGCAGATTTTGGAAACGCTGAAAAACGAGACGAGAACCATTGTGCTCTATGAGGCGCCGCACCGTCTTGTGAGGACGCTGCAGGAACTTTTAGATGCGCTGGGCGACCGCTCTATTACACTTTGCAGGGAACTGACCAAGCGGTATGAGGAAGCAGTCCGGACGACAATTTCCGGCGCGCTTATGCTGTACAGGGAAAAAGAGCCGAAGGGCGAGTATGTTCTGGTCATTGCCGGAAAATCCTTTGAGGAGTTGAAACGGGAGCAGGCGGCGCAGTGGGAGACGATGAGCGCGGCCGAACACGTCGGCTATTATATAAAGCAGGGATACGATAAAAAGCAGGCGATGAAACTGGCAGCGAAGGATCGCGGCGTATCAAAGAGGGATATTTATAACGAGCTTTTATAGAAAGCAATGAAAAAAGCAGGAGAACTACCGTTTCCGATAGTCCCTGCTTTTTTTCGTTTGAATTCAATTGTCAAATAAAATAGATTGTATATTGCTTCTTGCCCAAAGTGTTTTGGAACAAGGAAATTTTTCTGATGGAATCTTAGCAGGTATACTCGCTAAGAGATTCAGCAATCCTTTCAGCGTTTTCACCACTGTGAATATTTAACTGAACAGGTTTGGAAAGGTCTAATGCAAAAATGCCCATAATGGATTTTGCATCAATTAAATGATGTCCGGATACCAGATCAAAATCGTTGCTGTACTTGCTAATGTCCTTGACGAAGGACTTTACTTTGTCAATTGAATTCAAGTTTACTGTAACTGTTTTCATAAAAATACCTCCTTCTATCAAAAACTGTTACTACTTGAATGGGATCTCTTTTATCCTTCATTCGCCTAAATCTTAAATCGAAAGTCTGTTTGCGTCAAGGTGGTAAAATAACCAAAGATATTATGTAAATCGGAAAAATTATGGCAGTTTTTTTAGGAACAATCCGCGTCATGGCAAAAATAACCACAATAAAAGCGAAAAAAGATAATAACTTTGGCATATTTCATGAAAAATAATACAGAAATGTTAATAACTTTCTATTGAAAAAACAACAGAGGGCATAGAAAAAAATTTGCCTCCATATGATATTGTAAAAGAAAAAATCCGGAGGAAAAATGCTGAATTACATATGGACAGGAATGATTGTGATCGCGGTGGTCTATGGGATTGCGACGGGAAATATCGGCGCGGTGGGAAACGGCGCGGTGGAGTCGGCAAAAGAGGCTGTAGAACTCTGCATTACGATGCTCGGCGTGATGAGTCTGTGGCTGGGACTGATGGAGGTGGCAAGGACGGCGGGACTGATTCAAAAACTGGAACGGTTAATGAATCCGCTCATTCAATGGCTGTTTCCGGACGTTCCAAAGGAACACAGCGCCAGACCGCACATCGCGACCAATATCGTGGCAAATTTATTGGGGCTGGGCTGGGCGGCAACGCCGGCGGGACTGCGGGCAATGGAGGAGCTGGCAAAGCACCCGACACAAAAGCAGACGCCGTCCCATGTGGCAACGGACGCAATGTGTACATTTCTGGTGCTGAATATTTCTTCATTGCAGTTAATTCCGGTAACGATTATTGCGTTCAGAAGCCAGTTTGGCGCTGAAAATCCATCGGCAGTGGTGCTGCCGGCAATTATCGCCACGTCAGTGAGTACCGGCGTCGGTATTTTGTATTGTAAATGGAAGTCGCGGCGAAGGCATTGACGATTTCTGCCAAATCAGGTAGTATAGAAATGTCTATTTGATAAAAAAAGTTGTGGTCTGGGGCGAAAGCCGCCAGTTTAAGGGAAGACCGGTGAGAATCCGGCGCAGTCTTTCTCTACTGTATGAGGGACGAACAAAGCATGATGCCACAGGAAACCGGAAGGCGCTTTTAGTAGGACGAACTTAAGCCAGGATATGTCAACACAGCTTCACCAGAATTCGTAAGCAAGACGATGAGGGAATAAAGGCGCTCGAATGGGGCGTCGGTTTTGACGTGTAAAAATCACGAAAACATGAAAGTCTTGCAGAAATGCAGGACTTTTTCCTTTCTCTGGAAAAATCAAAAGACGGAAAGGAGATTTACAATGAACAAAGTAACAAAAATTTTTGCAGCCATCGCACTGGCGGTGGCGCTCACAGTAACTTCCTTCGCAGGAAATTTTGCGCAGGCTGAAACGCAACAGGAGACGGTGACAGTCGTTTTTACGGTAGAAAAATTTGTTATCGGTCAGGGATTTCTGATTGAGCCGGAGCAGGTGACCGTACAGGCGGGCGCGTCCATTGCAGATGTGTTTAAGAAAGTAATGGACGAAAAAGGCTACACTTATACGACCGACGGAGAAAGCGGATTTTATCTCGAGGGCATTAACGACGCAGACAACGGCAACGCGGTTGTTCCGGAGAGCATTACGGGACTGAAAAGTTATCTTGAAGACTGGGAACCGAATGAAGACGCAAACTTAGAGGAGGGAGACTATACGATGTTTTCCGGCTGGATGTTTTCACAAAACGGAACGTCGCCGGATACATATTGCAGCGACGTGACCGTAAATGACGGAGATGTAATCCGTCTGCAGTTTACGTTAATCTGGGGTTCGGATATTGGTCTGGGAGATCCGGAATGGACGGGAATTCCAAATCCGTCGCTGGCAGATAAGGAGCCGCTGATGAAGGCTGCGGCTTATGTAAACAGTCTGGACAATGTCAGCGAAGAAACACAAACCGTTTATCAGGCTGCGATTGAGGCGTTGGAAAATTATGATGCAACGCAGCAGGAGATTGACGAAATTTATGTGCAGCTGAAAGAAACCATACAAACTCCGGACGAAACAGAGACCGCGAAAAATGAAACGACGACGCAAAAAGAGGCAACAACGGCGGGAAGCGAAGCGACAACCGCAAAAAATGAAACAGCGGCGGGAAGCGAAGCGACGACTGCGAAAAATGAAACAACGGCGGGAAGCGAAACGACGACCATAAAAAATGAAACGACAACCGCAAAAGACGATTCTGCGGATAAGCCGCAAAAGATTTCTAAAGTGGCGGTTAAAAAAATAACATGGAAGAAGAAAACGGCGAAGAAAATTACGGTATCCGTTTACAGGGTTTCCGGCGCGCGGGGATATCAGGTTAAGATTTTTGCAACGAAGAAAAATGCAAAAAAAGACCGAAAGGCAATTGTAAAGAAGCTGACGAAGAAAAATAGCGGTAATATTGTCATTAAAAGCAAAAAGATAAAAAATAAAAAGAACCTGTTTATCAGAGTGCGCGCTTATCAGATGATTAACAACAGGAAGGTATTCGGCGCGTTGTCCGGCGTCAGAAAAGCCGTAAAGAAGTAATGGAAATAGCAGGCGCGGCTTAACGAGGAGAGCAACAAAATGAAGTTTAAGAAAGTTTTTTTGTGGTTACTTACCATCTGTTTTCTTTTCATTCAGATAAGTCCCGCAGACGCGAAGACTGTTTTATCAAAAAAGCAGGCGCATACATATCTTGAAACGATTGCCGGTAATATAATAAAAAGCAATCCGAATCCCAGTGTGGGAAGTACCGGAGGAGAATGGGCAATTACAGGACTTGCGCGCGCGGGGCTTCTGCCGGACGATTATCGGGCAAAATATTTAGAAAATCTGGACAGGACGTTAGCGGAAAACGAAGGCGTTCTGCACAAAAGGAAATATACGGAATATTCCAGAGTGGTCATAGCGCTGACGGCGCTTGGACTGAACGCGGAAGACTATCAGGGTTATAATTTAATCCGACCGCTCGCGCAGTTGGATTCTGTAAAAAAACAGGGAGTCAACGGACTTGCCTATGCGCTGATTGCCTTTGACTGCGGGAACTATACAGTGCCGGCTGCGGTGGAAACATACGAGGGAGCGCAGACTACAAGAAACGCGCTCGTGACGGAGCTTCTTCAGGCGCAGTTAGAGGACGGTGGCTGGAATAATGTCGGAGAAAAGGCAAACGCCGATATGACGGCAATGGTGCTTCAATCGCTTGCGCCGTATTATCTGAAGGAAGCGCGGGTAAAAAACGCGGTGGAGCAGGCGGTGCTTTGTCTGTCCAAACTGCAGCTGCAGGACGGGAGTTTTGCCAGCGGTTCGGTAAAAAACTGTGAGAGCACCGCGCAGGTTTTAACGGCGTTGTCGGAAATCGGTATCAATATAGAAGACGCCCGTTTTATAAAATCCGGAAATACGTTACTCGACGGTCTGTTCCAATATTACAGGGACGGCGGATTCTGCCATCTGCCGGACGGGAGCGTCAATCAAATGGCGACGGAGCAGGCAATGTACGCTTTGGCGGCGTATGAGAGAAGCATTTCCGGAGAAGAAGGGCTTTATGAAATTTCTAAGGATACAAAATTGGAAACAAAGAATGACGAAAAGAAAGTGACCGGCAGGAATAAAACTTCAAAAAAAGCCGCAAAGCAAAAAAAGAAAGGAAATCAGCCGGACAACAGGGAAGCGGCGACGGAGAAAAAAACACCGGCTGCCGCTTTTGCGGCAGAGGAAACGCTTCCGGAGAAAACAAAGGAGAGTGACAGTCAGACGAAAAACAAAGTTTCCCCAACAAAAGCCCGTCAGGGCGGAAAAACGAAAGAAAGCATGACTGCCGCAGGGACGGAGGAAACGGTTTCTGACGGGGAAATGGTTGTGCAAGCAGATGCAGAGCCGTCGGAACATCAGGAAAAAGAAGATGGAAATGTGATGGTTTACGCCGCAGGGGCAGCCGGAGTGCTGTGCGCGGCCGCGGTGATTTTTTTTCTGTTTTTCAATTCCAAAAAATCAAGGTCTTTTATTGACAGAGGCGAATAAGTGATTTAAAATATCTCTGACTGTGTAATCGACAGTTACAGGAATTGAAAGGGCCGGAATAAGAATGGAGGAATAAAACATGAAGAAAATTTTATCTATGATTCTGGTTTTGGTGATGACTGTTTCAGGCGCTACCGTTGCGACAAAGAACACTGAAGCAGCAAGCACAGGTACTGTCACAGTAACAGTGGAGAAAATGAGTATCGGGCAGGGCTTTCTCATTGCGCCGACACAGATTGCGATTTATACGGGAGATACTGTGGCGACGGTTTTTGAACGTCTGATGACACAGACCAGTAAAAATTACGCGTTGACGACGACAGGGTATCTTGCAAAAATCGCCGGAGCTGATACAAGACAGATCAATATCCCTGACGAAATTGCAAGTAAGATGAGTGTATATACATATACGGATCTGAATGAACATACAAAACAGCCGCAGATATTCAGTATTGCAAAACCGAATAATGTGACAAATACGGGAAACAAAGACGAATATTTGGGGACGGACGATTACTCTGAGATGTCCGGCTGGGTGTTCACAAAAAATAACGTTGCATATTTCAGCAATGCGGAGATAGATAAGGACAATATCGACTATTCAAATCCGGACATTTATAATATTTATCAGTCCATGCGTCAGGTAAAGGTAAACAACGGGGATGTAATCCGTTATCAGTTTTCCGTTTACGGCTTTGGCGCTGATGTGGGAATTGACAATGCCAAACTGACCGGTATTGCAAGAGTTCCGCTGGCAGATAAAACACAACTGCTCAAGGGTATCGGTTCAATTAACCAGAATAAAGCATACTGGCTGGTTTACCCGAATGTTGCGGCAGCTTACAATCACGCAGTTTCGGTAGCGCAGACTTACAACGCTTCACAGGCTGACGTTGACGCGGCAATCACCGCATTGAGGGCGGCGGACGACGATCCGGTCAATCCGGTTGTGCCAAAGGCAAGCATTAAAAAAGCAGTCAATGTCAAAGGGAAAAAAATCCGGCTGACGGTAAAGCCGATTACCGGCGCCAACGGATATCAGATTAAATATTCCAACAACAGTAAATTTAAGGTAAAGAAGAAAAAGAAAAATAACTGTGTTACGGTCAAGACAACAAAAAAGACGTACACGACGAAAAAGATTAAAAATCTGAAGAAGAACAAAAAAGCGTATATCAAGTTTCGTGGATACAGAAATGTCAACGGCACGACGATTTACGGAGCATGGAGCGCAAAGAAAGCGGTAAAAATTAAAAAGTAAGAATGAAAAAACTGGAGGGCAGGGCTGGTTTAAGGCGCCTGCCCTTTTCTTCTATCCAAAAAAAGAGAAAGGCAATACAATGAAAAGGATTACGGCAGTTATTTTGATAATGCTCTGTATGTTGTGTACAGCGTGCGGGGGAAAAGGACAAGGAGATTTTACAACCGGAAATTCCATGACCTGTACCCTGTCTGTGGAGTGCGCGCAGGCGTTAAAAAATAAGAATAAAATGTCTCCGGAGCAGGCGGCGTACCTGCCCGATGACGGCGTGATTTTGAAAGAAACATCGGTGGAGTTTGAAAAAGGAAATTCTGTTTATGACGTTTTGGAAAAGACGTTGAAAAAAGAGAATATTCTCATGGAGGCGTCTTTTACCGGAGACAGCGCCTATATTGAGGGAATTGACAATTTATATGAGTTTGACTGCGGAGACTTGTCGGGCTGGAGTTATTGTGTCAACGGAGCATATCCGCAGGCAGGCTGCAGCAGTTATACGTTGCAGGACGGAGACCGGATAGAATGGCATTATACCTGCGATATGGGACGTGATTTGGGGCAAAAACCGGAGGGAGAAGAAAAGTGACAGATGCGTTTTGCGAATATCACCCGATAGTAAATATTGTATATTTTCTGGTAGTTTTGGCGCTGCCGGCGTTTGTGATGCAGACGGGGCTTCTCATGATATCCTGTATCTGCGCTGCGGTTTATTATTTTCATCTGAAAAGGCGCGGGGGAGTCCGATATTTTGGAGTGGTCTTGGGACTGTTTCTGATTACTGCGCTTATCAATCCGCTCTTTTCCCACAGAGGCGCGACGCTTTTATTTTATCTGCCGACGGGAAATCCGGTTACGGAAGAAGCGCTGATATATGGCGTGCAGATGGGGATTATGGTGTTTGGAACGCTGCTCTGGTGCTCCTGTTTCAACACAGTGGTTACATCGGAAAAATGGATTGAAATTCTGGGGCGGGTTGCGCCGTTTTTCAGTCTGCTGCTTGCAATGATTTTCCGGTTTATACCGAAATATACCGGACAGATTCAAAAAATTCATTTTGCCCGAAAAGCAATGGGAGAAAAAAATACAGGGCTAAAAGATAAAGTAAAAAATGCGTTTCAGACATTTTCCATTACGACGACATGGGCGTTGGAAAATTCCGTCGATACGGTGGACTCCATGCGGGCGCGCGGATACGGTACCGGAAGGAGAAGCACTTATCATAACTACCGGATTACTTTCCGCGATATTTCCGCGTTGATATGGATTACCGGCTGGGGAGGCGTTGTCCTTTACGCGGTGGCTTCGGGAGCGTTGAAAACGGTATATTATCCATACTATGAGGTACGGGGAAGCGTCCTGTTTTACGCGGCGTTTGCGCTGCTGTGTCTTACGCCTCTCGGAATGGAAGGAAAGGAGAACTTTAGATGGCGCAGATTGAAATTCAAAATTTAAGTTTTTGGTATCCGAATGAAACAGATCCGGCGGTAAAAAATGTCTCTCTCGAAGTTGAAAAAGGAAGTTATGTTGCGCTCTGTGGAAAATCAGGCAGCGGAAAAAGCACGCTGCTTCGCTGCTTAAAGCCTGAGCTGCGACCGTTTGGCAAAACTTCGGGCGACATATTTTTTGACAATCAGAAAATTGCTCAAATCGAAGGCAGGATATCTGCGCAGAAAATCGGTTTTGTCATGCAGTCGCCGGAGCATCAGATTGTTACGGACAAGGTATGGCATGAACTCGCTTTCGGATTGGAAAATCTCGGCTTTGACCGCAATGAAATTCGCGCGCGGGTTGCTGAGATAGCGGAATATTTTGGAATTACGGACTGGTATGACAGTGACATTGAGCGGCTGTCAGGCGGACAGAAGCAACTGCTCAATCTGGCGGCGGTCATGGTGATGAATCCGGAGGCGCTGATTTTGGACGAACCGACGGCGCAGTTGAACCCGATTGCGGCAGAGCGTTTTCTGGAGATGGTAAAAAAAATAAATGAAGATTTTGAAGTCACGATTATTTTATCAGAGCACCGGCTGGAAAATGTGCTGCCCGACGCAGACCGGCTCGTTATTATGGAGCAGGCACAGATTGTGAGCGACACAACGGTTGAGGAAACATTTAAGCAACATCTGAATGGGGCATTTATGAAACTGATGCCGGCGGCGGCGCAGATTGCATATCGTATTGAACAGGGTGGCGGCGAACAAATTCCGATATCCGTAAAGCAGGGCGGTGGCGAACAAATTCCGATATCCGTAAAGCAGGGAAGGGAGTGGCTGCGCAAAAAGGCGGCGGCGCAGGCATTGCAACTCCACAATGACCGCAGAGAGATGAAAAAAGCGGGAAAGAAAGAGGAAAAGGAAGAAGAAAAGAAAGAGAAAAAGAAAGAAGGAAAACCGGCAGTTTCCGTTAAAAATGTCTGGTTTCGCTATGAACGCGGCGGAAAGGACATTATCAAAAATTTATGTCTGGAGGTTGCGCGAGGCGATATTTATGCCATTCTCGGCGGAAACGGAACAGGCAAAACGACGATGATGTCGCTGCTTTGTGAAATCAACCGGCCTTATCGGGGAAAAATTCGCGTCGAGGGGACGACTGCGTATCTGCCGCAAGATGTTCAGACGCTCTTTTTCAGGAATACCGTAAGGCAGGAGTTGGATAAAATTCCACAGAAATGGATTGACCTGATGGAACTTGAGCCGTTTATGGAAAAACACCCGTATGATTTGAGCGGCGGGCAGCAGCAGAAATTAGGGCTTTGCAAAATTTTGGCAACTGACGCGGATATTCTGCTTTTGGACGAGCCGACGAAAGGAATTGACGCGATTTATAAAGAGCAGATGGGACAGATTTTGAGAGAACTGAAGGCGCAGGGCAAAACCATAATTCTCGTCAGCCACGACATTGATTTCTGCGGGGAGTACGCTGATTTCTGCGGATTATTTGCCAATGGAAATGTCGTATCCTCCGGCAGCGCGTCCGAATTTTTTCAGGGCAGCCGTTTTTACACAACGACAGTCAGAAAAATTACGCAGGGCATTGCGGACGGAATTATCAATAAGGAGGAACTGCTATGCTGTTTCAGGCGGGAAACTACTATATCGTTTCGGTAATCATTATTATGGCTGCCCTGATTTTGTTTATGGTTTCTTTTGAAAAAAGAAAACCGAAGGCGAGGGAAGTCGTGGTACTCGCAGTTATGACGACGATTGCGGTCGTATCGCGGGTTGTGTTTTTTATGCTTCCACAGATTAAACCGAGCGCGGCAATTATTATTATCACCGGCGTAATGCTTGGAAAGCAGGCAGGATTTCTGTGTGGGGCGCTCACAGCGTTTATTTCCGACTTTGCATTCGGACATGGCCCATGGACGCCTTGGCAGATGATGGCGTTTGGGCTGGTGGGATTTACGGCGGCGCTGATTTTTCATAATCGGAGGGCGCTTTATTACAATAAGGCCGCATTGTGTATTTTCGGTTTTTTTGCCGCCGCGCTTCTTTATGGCATTATTATGGATACGGGAACAATTTTTATGATTGCGGGAAAGCCGGAAAGAGCGCTTTTAATCAGCACTTATCTGGCAGGTATCCCGTTTAACGTCATTCATGGAATTACGACGGCAGTGATATTGTGGATTATTGCGGCGCCGATGTTTCAAAAACTTGACCGGATTAAAACAAAATATGGAATGTATTATCATTCCTGATTGAGATATAAACACCTCAACTTTGTCATATATTTTTTTAAGGACAGAGTTGAGGTGCTTTTTTTGGGCAAAATATCGGATTATATTATTCCCGCGCTTATCGTTGCGGTCGTTTTGTGCGGAATGTTGCAAAAGAAAGATGTCTATGAGGACTTTATCA
>CANRMF010000038.1 GCA_947631665.1 uncultured Lachnospiraceae bacterium
GTGATGAAACGCTCGTAGGTACGGCGCCGGCGATTACAAAGCATTTTATCGAACTGCGCGGCATTGGCATTATTGACGTCAAAGCGTTGTTCGGTGTCGAAAGTATTCTGGATACCTCCAATATCGATATGGTGATTAAATTGGAGGAATGGGATCGCGAGAAGGAGTATGACCGGCTCGGCATGACGGATAATTATACGGAATTTCTTGGAAACAAAGTCGTCTGTTATTCCATTCCAATCCGTCCGGGCAGAAACCTTGCCGTCATTGTGGAGGCGGCGTCAGTCAACCACAGACAGAAGAAAATGGGTTACAATGCGGCGCAGGAATTATATAACCGCGTCAATCAGAATTTGTTAAAAAATATGGAGGAAAAATAAATGAAGAAATATTGCTTTGGCGTTGATGTCGGAGGAACCACAGTAAAAATCGGACTGTTTGAATCGACCGGCGTTTTACTGGAACAATGGGAAATTGAAACACATACGGAAAATTTCGGAGAGCGTATTCTTTCCGATATCTGCGATTCTCTTGACGCAAAGCTGATGGAAAAGGAAATCAGTCTTGATGAAGTCGAGGGCGTCGGCATCGGACTTCCGGGGCCGGTTTTGGAAGACGGTACAGTATTGCAGTGCGTCAATCTCGGCTGGGGTACTTTTAATGTTGCAGAAAAATTGTCCTCCATGTTTCATGGATTGAAGGTGATGGCAGGAAATGACGCCAACGTGGCGGCTCTCGGCGAAGCGTGGAAAGGCGGCGGAAAGGATTACGACGATATCGTCATGATTACGCTTGGCACCGGTGTGGGCGGCGGCGTTATTCTCGGAGGAAAAATCGTTACCGGATATAACGGAGGCGCCGGAGAAATCGGACATATGCACGTCAATGATGAGGAGGAAGTAACCTGCGGCTGCGGCAGAAAGGGCTGTCTGGAGCAGTATGCCTCTGCTACCGGAGTTGTCCGGCTTGCGACAAGGTATCTGGCGGCGACAGAGGAAGAAACAAAGATGAGAGAGTTTGGCGCGCAGATTACCGCAAAGGACGTCTTTGACCTTGCAAAGGCAGGCGACAGGGGCGCAAACGCCGTCGTAAGGCAGATGGGAGAATATCTTGGAAAATCCATGTCTTCGATTGCGGCAGTCCTAAACCCGCAGGCGTTTATTATCGGCGGAGGCGTCAGCAAGGCGGGACAGTTTTTGATTGACGCAGTGAAAGACGTTTACAGGGAAACCTGTTTTGCGGCCTGTGGAGATGCGGCAGTCCATCTGGCAAAACTGGGAAATGACGCGGGAATTTACGGAGCGGCAGCTTTAATCGTAAAATAGAAATCCGGAGATATGGTCTGATATTATTTTGTAATACATATTGTAATAAGGGTGATTTTGTTCGGGAGGAAAAATTTGGAAACAATCATCAGGAATTTAAAAAAAATTGTCGGAGAAGAATATATAAAGACCGGAGAGCCGATGGCGGAGCATTGTACTTTCCGGTGCGGCGGGAAGGCGGCGGTTTATGTCATTCCCGCAAGCATTGACGAAGTCGTACAGGTCGTCAAATGCTGTCGCGAAAACAATCAGAAATTTATGGTTTTCGGAAACGGCAGCAATCTGCTTGTCCGCGACGGGGGCTATGACGGCGTGATGATAGAGATTGGCAGCCGGATCAGCGCTATCAGCGTTATCGGAGAAGAACTGGAAGTGGAAGCAGGCGCAAAACTTTCCGTAACGGCCTCTGTCGCAATGGAAAGCGATTTGTCGGGCATGGAGTTTGCGCATGGTATTCCGGGAAATATCGGCGGCGCCGTCGCGATGAATGCGGGCGCTTACGGCGGGGAAATGTCGCAGATTATCCGCTCAGTAACAGTGCTTGACTGTAACAATGAAATCAGGACGCTGGATATTGGACAGTTACAGCTTGGGTACCGTACCAGTATCATCAAAAAGGAAAATATGATTGTGTTAAAAGCGCGGCTTGGGCTGGAAATCGGCAACGCGGGTGAAATTGCCCTGATGATGCAGTTTCTCATGCAGAAAAGACGCGCCAGACAGCCGTTGGAATATCCGAGCGCCGGAAGCACTTTTAAGCGTCCGGAGGGATATTTTGCAGGCAAACTGATCGAGGATGCGGGACTGAAAGGTCTTCAGGTCGGCGGCGCACAGGTTTCCGAGAAGCATTGTGGATTTATTATCAATTACGACCATGCGACTGCTACGGATATTTTGCAACTGATGGCAGAAGTCCAAAGGAAGGTCAGGGAACAGTTTCAGGTAGAATTAGAACCGGAGGTTCAGATTATTTAGATAGGAGTATTCATGCGATTTGTTATTGTTACAGGAATTTCGGGGGCAGGGAAAATAACGGCGTTAAAGGACTTTGAGGATAATGGCTATTATTGCGTAGACAATCTTCCGGTCGCCCTCATTGAAAATTTTGTGCATTTATTATTTTCCCAGACAAACGATATTCAGAAGGTTGCTATCGGAGTCGATATCCGAAGCGGGGAAAATCTTGACAGAATGCCGGAAATATTGGAAAATATGGAACGGCGGGAACAAAATTATGAAATTCTGTTTTTAGACTGCAATAATGAAACTTTAATAAAGCGGTTTAAGGAAACCAGACGGAGCCACCCGATGGGAGACGCCGACAGCGTGGAAAATGAAATCAGCGAGGAACGCAGAAAACTTTCTTTTTTGAGAGAAAAAGCGGATTACATTATTGATACAAGTAATCTTTTAGTGCGGGATTTGCGTAATCAGGTAGAAAGCATTTTTGTCAACAACAAAGATTACAAAAATCTGTTTATTACCATTATGTCTTTCGGATTTAAGTACGGAGTTCCTGCGGACTGTGATTTAGTGTTCGATGTCAGGTTTCTGCCGAATCCGTTTTATGTACCGGAGTTGAAAAAGAAAACCGGACTGGAGAAAGAAGTGCAGGATTATGTACTGTCTTCCGAAGTATCGCAGGAATTTTTAAATAAATTATCCGATATGATTGAGTTTTTAATTCCTAACTATATTAAAGAAGGAAAAAACCAGTTGGTGATTGGTATTGGCTGCACCGGCGGGCATCACCGCTCCGTAACGGTCGCAGGACAGTTATTTAAAAGGCTCAACGAGTCAGATGCGAATTATGGAATCCGTATTACGCATCGGGATATTATCAGATAGGTGGAGCATGAGTTTTTCAAGTGATGTAAAAAATGAATTGGCGCAGCGTATCGGTAACGCAAATCATTGCAGAATAGCTGAGATTGCAGCTATTCTCTCTTTATGTGGCAATGTGCGTATTGACGAAAAAAATCAGTACAGTATTCAGGTGCATACGGAAACAGAGTCTACGGCAAGAAAAGTGAAGGCGCTGTTTTGGAAATCATTTCATATAGAAGCAATACTTACCGAAAAAGAAAATACATATTCTAAAAACCTGCGTACATATAATATAGCTATAAGAAACCATGAAGAAACGATGAAAGTGCTTCAGGCGACAAAGCTGATTGATGAAAACGGCGAAATTGAAGAAAATTTATCTGTGACCAACAATGTCATTATTATGAAGGACTGCTGCAAGAGAGCCTTTATACGAGGCGCTTTTATGGCGGCAGGTTCTATGAGCAATCCGAAAAAATCTTATCACTTTGAAATTAAATGTAATTGTGAGGGAAAATCGAACCAGCTCATAAAACTACTTGAATATTTTAGAATTGAAGCAAAAACAGTTGCAAGAAAAGGTAAATTTGTGGTATATATCAAGGAGGGCGAAGGCATTGTTGACATTTTAAATGTTATGGAGGCGCCGGTTTCTTTAATGGAAATGGAAAATATCCGCATTTTAAAGGGCATGAGCAACTACTATAACAGGCAGGTTAACTGCGAGACGGCGAACATCAAAAAAACTGTGACCACAGCGTGCCGGCAGATTGATGATATTCAACGGATTATGAAGTTAAGGGGCATTGGCTATTTGCCGGACAAACTTCAAAATATTGCAGCGTTGCGGATAGAAAATCCGGACGCTTCCCTGCAGGAACTTGGAGAAATGATGGATCCCCCGTTAGGAAAATCGGGAGTAAATCACAGACTTCGGAAAATCAGTCAGATTGCTGAAGAATTAAAATAGCCGCAAGTTAATCACAAACAATGGAGGAAAAATTTAATGACAACCAGAAATATCACGATTGAAGTTCAGAACGGAATAGACGTAAGTCCTGTTGCAAAGTGCGTACAGGTAGCCAGTCAGTTTGAGAGCAAAATTTATGTAGAGCATGATACCAAACGGGTAAATGCAAAAAGTATTATGGGAATGATGGCGCTGGGAATTGTTCCGGGACAGACGGTAATCGTATCTGCTGACGGCAGTGATGAGGAGCAGGCAATCGAGGGACTGAGCAGGTTTTTACAGAACCAATCAAGCAAATAAGCGGTAAATCATATATAAAATTGTTAAGAGGAGTGGATTACAAAAGTGTAGTTCATTCTTTTTTTATTGTCCGGGCGCTGTGAGGTGGCACAAATTTTAGTTTGGTACATTTTGTTTTTTTGTTATCGTTCACAAAAAAAAGTTTTACAAAAAAAAGTACTTTTCTATAAAAAATAACCCTTTTTCAGAAAATTTATTTCCTGTAAAAAGGAGATGTAGACAGGACGCAAGTCCAAATTAACAGGAAAGGAAATTGAAAGGGTTAGAATGATGAAAGGAAGAACATTTAAGAAAATTATGGCAGCGCTGCTGGCAGTCGCAATGGTTATCACAACCGTTACCCTGCCGTCCTCAAAAGAGGTTGTCGAAGGCGCAACAATCGGAACAGGTGATGATTACACCGTAACGGCGACTGATGAGTCGGCAGATACGACGAAGCTTACGTTTAAGGCAAAAAATTATGCCGGTTATGTAATTGTCCATTTTAAGGTTAATGATGGAGCACAGCAAAACATTAACATGGCCAGCGATAACGGATATGATTACACATATGCAGTTACCGGATTAAAGAAGGGAGATCATATTAAATGTTCTTTCACTTATAATAAAGGCGGTTTACAGTATGATACACCGGAAATGTCTTACACGACCGGTTCTGATGTAAAGTCCGATCAATCTCTGCCGGCACCGTTTGGTCTGGTAGTAACAAGTCCGTCAGACAATACCATTGGCGTTGTATGGGGACGCGGAGAAGTAGATACTTACAATGTATATGTTGATGGAAACAGAGTCAGCAGCAGCGTGGCATGTGCGTACTATACTTACACAGGTATCGCGGCAGGAAATCATACGGTGGAGGTTTCTACGACAAACGGAAGCAGCGAATCCGTAAAAGTTTCAGGAACTGTTTATGTGAATGGGAGCACAGTTGAAACAACGGAAGCACCGGCTACAACAAAGAAACAGGAAACCGGAGTTGTTTACATTTATCAGGATATCAATTATGGCGGAAGGGTTGCAGCCTTAAATGAAGGCTCTTACAATATGGCAGCGCTTCAGGCAAAAGGATTTTTAAATGATGATTTATCTTCCTTGAAAGTAGCGTCAGGATATGAAGCAGTCCTTTACTGGGACGACAATTTTCAGGGCAGTACAAAAACAGTTACCGCTGATACTCCTTGGATTGGTGCTGACTGGAACGATGCGATGACTTCTATCGTAGTCCGCAAGAAAACAGAGCCGACAACGGCAGCACCGACGAAAGCACCGCAGGAAGACAGCAGTATTGAAGCACCGTTCGGTCTGGTAGTATCAAGTCCGGCAAACAATACCATCGGTGTTGTATGGGGACGCGGAAATATTAACAGTTATAATGTATATATTGACAATCAGGTCGTTGCAACAAAAGTAGGTTGCGCATACTATACCTATACAGGCATTGCGGCAGGAACGCATACCGTATCTGTCACAACAGTCAGCGGTTCCAAAGAATCCGCAAAGACAACATTGTCTGTAACCGTTGCAGGCGGCGCAACAGCCGAACCGACGACAAAGGCACCGGAGAAGACGACAGCGCAGCAGGCGTCCGGCGGAACGGTATCAGGCGTTGAAAAACCGGCATTGAGAAATGATATTCCGGTCAATGACAAAATGTTCTTACAGCTGAACAATAAGACGAATGGAAAATATTCCGACAACCAGATTTACTGGTGCGTGCTTGGATATAATGCAAACAATCAGCTTTGTTACCTAGATACCAACGGAAATCTTATTCCTGCAAATACGGGAATGAACACTGTGGAAAAGAATGGAAGAATGTGCGCAGATATCTGCCATTCGCTTTCAGAGAAAAACTGGGTATACCTGCCAAGTATTGTGTCAGGAAGAATGTATTTAAGCTACGGTTCACCGGTATATATTACCTTTAATATGGCAGCAGACGGCAGAGTAGGATATGCCGGCCCTGACCTGAATAATACTTCCGATCCAAATCAGGACGTACTTTTTGAATTTGCTGAGTTTACGGTTACCGGCAGAGAATACTGGGGAAATACAACGCGTGTGGACTTCTTCAGCTTCCCAATGGTGACAAGACTTTATGGAACGGGCGGTTTTGATAACAGACCGGGAGACTACCCGACATACGACAAAGTAGTCGGTGATGTTGGAACAAGAACAGACATCTTTAACAGTTTTAAAAATAACGCGCCGGCAGCATGGAAGACACTTGTAGATGACAAGAGAATTATGGCGCCTTGTAAAAAGACCTTCAATGAGGGACAGACATATTCCAATTACTTTGACAATTACATCAATGAGTTCTGGAATAAATATTCTACACAGGATTTGGTATTCAGTTGTGAAGCCGGTACATTTACCGGAAGGGTATCCGGAGACGTCATGACATTCCACAAAGCAGGAGACGGCGGAACCTACTATGTTTACAAGCCAACGACACAGGACGTGTTGGAAGGAAAAGGAAACTTTAACAGAGGAAATTCTACGGAACTGGTAATTGAAGCACAGCTTTGCGCAGCATTTAACAGAGGTGTTGCAACCGATCCTGCAAATTACAACAATCCGGGTGCTTATTATAAGAACAGCACATACAACTGGTACTCAAGATTCTGGCATGAAAATTCCGTAAACAGTCTTGCATATGGATTCTGCTATGATGATGTAAATGACCAGAGTACCTTACTGCACTATACCAACGCTACGGCATTAGTGATTGATTTAAAATGGTAATAAGTTACTTATTATATGTTTTTCTCACAACGGGAGTACACTTCGGTGTACTCCTTTGTTTCTTCGTGGGAAATAAATGTAGCATATTTTTCCGCCTGTATGAGATAATAAAATGGATATTTTAATTTCATTTTAGTGCAAAATTTGCATTTTTAAATTGACAAAGTGCAAAATTTGCACTAAAGTTAATTGAGAGGTGCAAAGAATGGAAAGTTTGAAAGAATTAAGAATAGAAAAGAAAATGACGCAAAAGCAGGTTTCAGAATTGGTGGGAATTTCTCTCCGGTCTTATAAGACCTATGAAAATGATACTAATAAATCGGGTACATTAAAATACAATTATATTGTGGAAAAATTGAAACAGATAAATCCCATTGATGAAAACCATGGCGTCTTGGACGTGGAAGATATAAGACTGAAATGCGCACAGGTGTTTGAAAAATATGAGATTGAATTTTGTTATCTCTTTGGTTCTTATGCCAAGAATAGGGCAGTTCCGACCAGCGATGTGGATCTTCTGATTTCAGCAAATATAAAAGGTATAAAATTTTATGGGCTGGTTGAAGAACTAAGAAATGTTCTTCATAAGAAAGTAGATGTTTTAGATGTCAATCAACTGAGAGATAATCTGGAACTGACTCAGGAAATATTAAAAGAGGGGATTAAACTATATGGATAACGTGAAAAATGATAATTATTATATTCAGAAAATAAAGCAGGATTTGGAATTTATATCGAAACACATGGAAAACGTAGACATAGAAGAACTTAATGCCGACGAGGTATTATTAGATTCCATGCTTTTTCGTATGATTCAAATTTCTGAAAACGCGAGAAAACTTACAGATGAATTTAAGCGGACAAGAGGAAATATTCCATGGAACGCATTATATGGACTGCGAAATCGAATTGTGCATGATTACGGTAATGTTGATTTGAACATTGTGTTTGAAACGTTAAAGAATGATATTCCGGCTTTATTGGAATTGCTCTAATATAAAGCCGGATTGACGTTGTAAAAGACGGTAAAATCCGGCTTTTGGTGTCGTACACAGAATATGCTGAAAAATTTTTTCTTTGTGAAATATTTTTTCCCACAGCAACGTTTCAATAATATGAAACACAACAGATATTTCAACAGTATCATCTGTGCAAAAGAAAGGAAAAAGAACAATGAAAAGAGTAATCAAACAAATCAGTTGGGTATTTGTTCTGCTGGCCCTGACCTTATCCATGTCTATGGCTGTGCAGGCAAAAACTAAGAAAGATGTTCCGACAAGTGGAAAATGCGGGAAACACGCCACATGGGCGTATGACAAGAATACAAAAATATTAAAAATACAGGGACATGGAAAATTGGTCAGTCCGTCAAAATATTGGCCGGATCCATGGAACTTACTGGAGATTGAAAAAGTAGAAATCGGAGATGGAATTACAAAAATAGGTAAATATTGCTTTTATGATATGGAGTATCTGAAGTCCGTAACGATTCCAAACTCAGTGAAAACAATCGGCGCATACGCTTTTGACGAGACGGCGCTCAGATCCGTAACGATTCCAAAATCAGTGAAGACAATCGGCGCGTGCGCTTTCAGCCAGACGAAACTCAGGTCTGTTACCATCGGTTCCCATGTAAAAAATATCGGGGCCGCTGTATTTGAGGACTGCAGTAAACTGAAAAAAGTAGTCTGGAAAGCAAAAAAAATTCCATTCCAAACGTTTAACTGGTGTACCTCTTTATCTCAAATAAAAGTGGGTTCTAACCTGCAGTCTATTGGCGAAAGCGCATTTGAAGACACTGCGCTCAAAAAGTTTACGATGCCGGACAGCGTCCGCTATATTGGCGAAAGCGCTTTTCAGGACTGTAACAGTCTGGAAAGCCTGAAATTATCTTCCAAACTGAAAGAACTTCCAAAACGTTTTATAGCGGAAACAGGATCCCTCAGGGAGTTGTCTGTTCCGACGGGAGTCATTGTGATTGACAGGGAGGCATTTTCTGACTCCTATGTGGAAAAAATTGTCCTTCCGGATACTGTTAAAAATATTAAAAGGAGAGCTTTTAAAGATGCGGCAGAATTGCAGGAGATTAAAATCTCAAACAATGTGACTTATATCAGAGATGAGACTTTTAAAAACTGCGAGAAATTAAAAACAGTCAGACTTGGAACGAAAGTCGCTGTAATCGGCGAGGCGGCATTCTCAAAATGTAAAAAACTGGCGAATATTTCATTCCCGGCTTCTCTGAAAGATATTGAGTACGGAGCTTTTACAAACTGCGCTTTAAATAGCGTAGTGCTGGGACAGAATGTCAGAAACGTGGATTACTGGGCTTTCAAAAACTGTAAATACTTAAAGTCAGTTTTGATTGGCAATCATGTTACGACCTTCCAGTCTAACGCGGTTTCAGGCTGTCCGTCTCTGGTAACGATACAGGTGGCAGCAGGCAATCCGGTTTACGAGGCGGTTGATAATTGTCTGTTAGGAAAAGCAGAAAAAGAACTGCTGGTTGTGCCGGGCGGAAAAACGGGAACCTTTGTGATTCCAAATCAGGTACGAAAAATTAACGGGGAAGCCTTCGCGAGCTGTTCTAAAATCAATGCGTATAATGCAGGAAGCAATCCGAATTATAAGACGCTGAATGGAATGCTTGCCGACCAAACCGGTACAATTTTAGTGGCATGTCCGCAGGGGAGAACCGGAACAATTGCAGTTCCGTCAGGAATTACGACGATTGGTGCGTCTTCCTTCCAAAATTCAAAGGCGTCATATATCTATATTCCAAATACAGTGACTACGCTTGAGGCGTGCGCTTTTGAAAACTGTAATAATATTACGCAGATTACAATTCCGGGTTCTGTTTATCAGGTAGCGATTGCCTGCTTCTGGGAATGTGACAATCTGAATAAAGTAACGATTGAAAACGGAGTCAGCAGAGTGTGCAGGAGTGCTTTTCATGGCTGCAAAAAACTGAAAAAAGTAGTGCTGCCAAGTACATTATTCTTTATCCATACTTCTGCATTTGCCGAATGTGATTACAGGCTGACGCTTTACTGCAAAAAAAATTCATTGGGAATGTCCTATGCGACCAATAATGAATTCAGATATAAAATGATTTAATTCTGCTAAATTTGTGAATATGTATTCAGCGGCGTCAATATGGCAGGCTGATGGAAAAATGATAAAAACGGAACTATCTGTATGAGGTCATGCAGACAGTTCCGTTTTTTTGCATGGAAAAAGAAATTTTATATGTTTATTTTTGCTGATATGATATAATGACGAGGAAAATCTCGATGACGCTTGCGTCAAGAGAAATTTGACGAGTATCCTCATCGAGACGGCAGTCGAGATGATATAATGACGAGGAAAATCTCGATGACGCTTGCGTCAAGAGAGATTTGACGAGTATCCTCATCGAGGCGGCAGTCGAGATGATATAATGACGAGGAAAATCTCGATGACGCTTGCGTCAAGAGAAATTTGACGAGTATCCTCATCGAGACGGCAGTCGAGATGATATAATGACGAGGAAAATCTCGATGACGCTTGCGTCAAGAGAGATTTGACGAGTATCCTCATCGAGACGGCAGTCGAGATGATATAATTTAAAAATCAGAAAGAGAAAACAAAGGTGGAAGCAGACCGGACAACATGATATAATTTTAGAGATGTTTTTACAGCGACGGATTAAAATTATTTTTGATACCCTTTTCAGGGGTTTTGTCAGATACAGGAGAAAAAAATGAATTTTACACATCTGCACGTCCATACGGAATATAGTCTGCTGGACGGTTCAAGCAAAATCAAAGAAATTACAAAGCGCGCAAAAGAGCTGGGCATGGACAGTCTGGCAATTACAGACCATGGCGTCATGTACGGCGTGATTGATTTTTACCGCGCGGCGCATGACGCAGGGATTAAACCGATTATCGGCTGCGAGGTTTATGTGGCGCCCGGTTCACGTTTTAATAAAGAAAAAGGCGAAAATGAGCAGAAATATTACCATCTGATTTTGCTCGCGGAAAACAATCAGGGGTATGCGAATTTATGCAAGATTGTTTCTAAGGGATTTGTCGAGGGCTTTTATTACAAACCCCGCGTGGACTATGAAGTGCTTTCCGAATATCATGAAGGGCTGATTTGTCTAAGCGCCTGCCTTGCCGGAGAAGTACAGCGGTATCTTGCTCAGGGAGATTATGAAAAAGGCAGGGAAGCGGCGTTAAGATATCTGGATATTTTCGGGGAAGAACATTACTATCTTGAGATGCAGGATCATGGAATTCCGGAACAGAAAACGGTCAATCAGCAGTTAATGCGTCTGAGCAAGGATATCGGCGTGGAGTTGGTCTGTACCAATGACGTGCATTATACTTATGAAGACGATGTGGAGGCGCACGACATTCTTCTCTGTATCCAGACCGGAAAGAAAAAGGCTGACGAGGATCGTATGCGCTATGAGGGCGGTCAGTACTATTTAAAGTCTCCGCAGGAAATGGCGCAGTTATTTCAGTATGCGCCGCAGGCGCTTGAAAATACGCATAAGATTGCAGAGCGCTGCGAGGTGACTTTTGAGTTTGGCGTGACAAAACTGCCAAAATTTCCGGTGCCGGAAGGTTATACGCCATGGACTTATTTAAAAGAACTGTGCGTGCAGGGACTTCACAGACGGTATCCGGTATTTCAGGGAAAACCGGACGAGCATTGCGAAATGAGCGGAGAAAAGCTTCAGGAGAGGCTTGACTATGAGCTGAATACAATTCAGAGTATGGGCTATGTCGAATATTTCCTGATTGTATGGGACTTTATTCACTATGCAAAATCACATGGGATTGCCGTCGGGCCGGGACGGGGTTCCGCAGCGGGCAGTATTGTGTCTTACTGTCTTGAGATTACGGACATTGAGCCAATCCGCTATAACCTGCTGTTTGAGCGGTTTTTAAATCCGGAGCGCGTTTCCATGCCCGATATTGACGTTGACTTCTGTATTGAACGCAGGCAGGAGGTCATTGACTATGTCGGCGAAAAATACGGGAAAGACCATGTCGCTCAGATTGTCACGTTTGGAACGCTGAAAGCGCGCGGCGTTGTCCGCGATGTCGGACGCGTACTGGATATGCCGTATGCGCAGTGCGATACGATTTCCAAGATGATACCAAACGACCTGCATATGACGCTTGATTTGGCAATGGCGCAGAATCGGGAATTAAAAGAATTATACGACAGTGATGAACAGGTAAAATATCTGATTGATATGTCAAAACGGTTGGAGGGACTGCCGCGACACGCGTCCATGCATGCTGCGGGAGTCGTAATCTGCGCAAATCCTGTCGATGAATATGTGCCGCTTTCAAGAGCTACGGACGGCTCGATTACAACGCAGTATATTATGACGACGCTCGAAGAACTCGGTCTTTTGAAAATGGATTTTCTGGGACTGAGAAATCTGACGGTCATTCAGAATACGTTGCAGTTCATAAAGGAAAATCATAAGGTAGATTTAGATCTGAATCAGATTGATTATGATGATAAGAAAGTACTTTCTTATATTGGAACAGGCAATACGGAAGGAATGTTTCAGTTGGAAAGCGGCGGAATGAAAAACTTTATGGTGGAGTTAAAACCGGAAAGCCTCGAAGATATTATTGCGGGGATTTCTTTGTACCGTCCGGGCCCGATGGATTTCATACCGAAATACCTTCAGGGAAAGAACAATGCGGCGTCGGTGACTTACGACTGCCCGCAGCTGGAGCCGATTTTGGAGCCGACCTATGGGTGTATCGTATATCAGGAACAGGTAATGCAGATTGTGCGCGATTTGGCGGGATATTCTCTGGGGCGGAGCGATTTGCTCAGACGTGCCATGTCCAAGAAAAAACAGGACGTCATGGAAAAAGAACGGCAGGTTTTTGTTTACGGTGACGAGGCAACCGGAGTGGACGGCTGCATTAAAAATGGCATTTCGGAGAAAATTGCCAACAAGATATTTGATGAAATGACAGATTTTGCAAAGTATGCTTTCAATAAATCACATGCGGCGGCTTATGCGGTGGTAGCGTATCAGACCGCATACTTAAAATATTATTATCCGACGGAGTTTATGGCGGCAATGCTTACTTCCGTTATGGGCATGACCGGAAAAGTGGGAGAATATATTTACTCCTGCCGTTCTATGGGGATTGAAATTCTTCCGCCGGATATCAATTCGGGCGGCAGCGGATTTACCGCGCAGGGAAAGGCAATCCGTTACGGGCTGACCGCAATCAGAAGTATCGGGAAAAAAGTGATTGAGAGTGTTGTAGAGGAGCGGGAGAAAAACGGACTGTTCGCCGATTTGGAGGATTTTATTACAAGGTCTTCCGGATTGGGCATAAACAAACGGGCGATTGAAAATCTGATTAAAGCGGGAGCGTTTGATTCGTTCGGCGCGACCAGAAAACAGATGATGATGGTATATATTCAGATTTTGGACGGAGTCAGCCAAAGCAGAAAAGATTCTATGGAAGGACAGGTCAGCCTGTTTGATTTTGCGGACGAAAAGTCAAAACAGATTTATAAAGTACAGATGCCTGATGTGGGCGAGTACGAAGACGAGCAGAAACTCGAATTTGAAAAAGAAGTGTTAGATATTTATGTCAGCGGACACCCGCTTCAGGCGCAGGAGAAAAAATGGCGCAGACACATTACAAATATGTCTGCTGATTTTGCGAAGCCGGAGGAGGGAGAGGAGCCGAAAATTCCGGATAAAAGCAAAGTGACGGTCGGCGGACTGGTTTCTGCGGTGACAAAGAAGTTTACAAAGAACGGTTCCCAGATGGCGTTTCTGACGCTGGAGGATTTGGTCGGAACCGTCGAAATTATTGTATTCCCGCGTCAATTTGAGAGAAACCGGCCGTTGATGCAGGAAGGGAAAAAACTGTTTGTCTCAGGAGAGGCGAGCATTGAGGAACAGGCAGACGGAAAGGTGATTGCAAACAGCATTACCGAATTTTCCGATATACCGTCGGAACTTTGGATTGCGTTTCCGGATAAGGAAACTTATATAAATGGAGAACAGGAGCTTTTGAAGCTGCTCGGCGGTTTTCGCGGCGCGGATAAGGTGTGCATTGCCCTTGCAAAAGAGCGTCAGAGTAAAATTCTTCCTGCGGGGTATCGGGTGGAAATTTCTGAGAAACTGACAGGCATTTTGAAAGAGCGCTATGGCGAGGAATATGTCAAGGTCGTTGACTAAAAGGCAGTGAAAGCATTTCAGTAAGAGGGAAACTATGGTAATTACGTCAGTATCCAACGAACAGGTGAAAAATATCATACAGTTAAAGGAAAAGGCGAAAGCCAGAAAAGCATCAGGCTGTTTTGTCGTGGAGGGAATGAAAATGTTTCGCGAAATTCCGTCCGGAATGTTGGTTCGGCTCTACGTTTCCGAGACTTTTTTACAAGAACATGCAAAAGAAGCGGGGGCGTTTGATTATCAGGTTTTAGCCGACGGGATTTTTAAAAAAATTTCCGATACGGTGACGCCGCAGGGAGTTTTGGCGGTTGTCCGTCAGAAAACGGATACGGTTGATGAAATTCTGGAAAAAAGAAACCGCGAAAAAAGCTGTATTGTCGTTTTGGACAGGCTTCAGGATCCGGGCAATCTCGGTACAATTATAAGAACCGGCGAAGGCGCAGGGATTTCCGGCGTGATTATGAGCCGCGACTGCGTCGATATTTACAGTCCGAAAGTAATCCGCGCAACGATGGGTTCCATTTTCCGCGTGCCGTTTGCAGTCGCAGACGATCTGCCCTGCGCGGTGGCGGCGCTGAAGGAGCAGGGAGTCACAACGTATGCGGCTCATCTGCATGGTAAAATATACCATCAGGAACAGTTCGCTTCGGACTGCGCGTTTCTGATTGGAAATGAGGCGCAGGGATTAAGCGGTGAAATATCCGAAATGGCGGATTGTCTGGTTAAAATTCCGATGGAAGGAAAAGTCGAATCCTTAAATGCTGCGGTGGCGGCGTCTATTCTCATGTATACGCAGAAATTTCAAAAATAAAAAAGAGGGCACCCCTCAGATATGACGCTTTCAAAGTCATACTTTTGGGATATCCTCTTTCACGTTTTTATGAAAATTTAAACGGTTCCAAGTTTTTCAATGGCATTATCTGAAATGATTTCCTCGTAATGCTCAATGTAAAACAGTTCTTTTGCATAAGACGGTTCTTCCCGCTGCCCATGCTCCGTAAGCACGCTGCATATTTTGTTGACCAGATGTTCATTATCGGCCTCCATGCAGAGGGAGAGATAATACCTTCCGTCCATCGGAGATTTGTACACAGAACTGTCCCCATGATAATACGGCGCTAACAGATGCGCTACTGAAATGATATCGTTTAAAGAATCAAACGCATAAATACTGTACAGTAAAGTATTCACTTCCGTATCAGAAGACTGACGGGCTGTTTCCTCATGGTAATCGGAGTCGGAACGGATTTCCTCATAATCCTCTAATTCCATTCTCATGTCCTCTAAGCGGGAAAAGAAATCGTCCGTAAACTCTTTGGAAAACAGATTGGAAAGATGCGTTCTGGAATCTTCAGGACGTTCCACCTTTGTAATGACTAAGACAATGCCTTCCGAAGCCAGAGGCATCGCTTCTACCATCAGGGGAATGTCATTGACTTCAAACCCAAAATCATCATTTGCCTGTTGCATCATATCTTGAAACAGTTCGCGAGTTTTTCCGGTACCACATGCAAGTTCGCTTAATTTGATATCGCGATCTTCTAAATCTTCTTTATTCAAAGTACAACGAATCTGATTATCATTGATTTTTTCAATTTTCATAAAATCACCTCCTAGATTCGCAGGATAAATGTCTATACTAATAGTATATCCAATAATAAAAAGAGTGTAAAGGTTTTACGCTAGTAATATATTACAAGATGCTTTGAAAGGCAATAATAAAATTCTGGAATTGATTCGACAAATTTTTTATGTATAAAAGTTTGGGCGTCAAAAACCCCGTCGGGGCAAAACCGACACCATAAGTGTGCCTGCAAGCCGGCTTGCAGCAGCACTTATGTCGTTCGGCTGGTGCAGAGCACCTTTTTGACGCACGAATCGTATAAATCGCCAAAACCTTTTTTACTCTTGTATCTTATACGAAAAATTTGTACAAAATATTACAGAAGTTTAAAAAAGAAATAAAAAAATATGTATTTTTTGTCGGCTTTTTTCAAAAAAGGTTTGCAACCGCACTCCAAAATGTTATACTGGTATCAGAACGAATACGAAATGGGATAGGACGACAACTGTAACTTATATATCACGAAGGGGCATAAGACCTCTTATCAGTTATTATTCCCTATGAATGTATGAGCCATACTAGGAAGCATATGCATCTGTGTTATGGCTCTTTTTACGACAGGAACGGCGGCGGAAATTTTTACCGCGCAAAACAGAACCGGAGGATAAATCAATGAATAAAACAGTTTCCAAAACTTTAACAATAGGTCTGTGCGTTTTGATTTTATGTACGATGACGGGGTGCGATTTTTTTCGGAAAACAAACGACGGAAAAGCAAATCTTTTCTGGTACATGAAGCTGACGGACGATGAGGAAAATCCTTACAGGACAGAGAGCGGGGACGGCACTGCTGCTGTGGCGCTGGAGAACGGATACAGCGAAGATTTTGCCATTGTAAAAGACGGACAGGTATTTTTGAATATAGATACGGTCATTGAAAATATTGACGAGCGGTTTTACTGGGATAAAATAGAAAAACTTGTAATGTTTACCAATGCAGAGCAGATTTATGAGAGCGGTTTAAACAGCAGCAGCATCAACGGGGAGACGGTAGATTTTGTGACCTCCTTTACAGACAGTGGAAAATGCTACCTGAATCTCAAGTTTGTTCAGCGGTATGTTGATTTTGATGCGGATTATGTCAAAGGAAACGATTCCATGCCGGCGCGCGTCTGCATTACCGCAAAAAGCGGGGAAGTCAGCACGATGGTGCTTCAAAGTGACGAATATATGCGTACGGGCGGGGATTATCAGAATCTTATTGTGGCGGAAATTCCTGAGGATTCGGTTGTGACGGTGATTGAAAAATCAAAAAACTGGAACTATGTCCGGACAGAGGACGGATTTGTCGGTTATCTGCCGGTTTCCGAACTTGACGACGAAAAGAAGGTAAAACATTCTTATAAAAGCGACGCAGAGGAGTACACTCATATTACAATGGATCGGAAAGTCAGCCTTGTCTGGAACATGGTTACAAACGCCAATGCCAATGCAAATCTTTCCGGACAGCTTCAGGGGACGAAAGGCCTGAACGTCGTGTCTCCGACATGGTTCACGCTTCAGGACGCAAAGGGAAATGTCGCCTCGCTTGCGGACAGGGGATATGTGCAGACTGCCCATGCGGCTGGACTTCAGGTTTGGGCGATGGCAAGCGATACGGGCGCAAAAGGGAAAAAACTGACGCCTAAGGTTCTGCAGAATTCAGGCTGCCGGAGGAAAATGGTCAACGATTTGATTTTTTATGCAAACGAGTATGATATCGACGGGATTAACATTGACTTTGAATATGTGACTGAAAATCTGGCGCAGGATTATTTACAGTTTTTGAGGGAATTGTCCGTTCAGTGCCGGAAAAACAAGCTGGTGCTTTCCGTTGACAATTATGTCCCGACTGATGGAAATGCCTATTACGACAGAAAGCAGCAGGCAAAACTTGCGGATTATATTATTGTCATGAGTTATGACGAACACGCCACAAGTGAAGACGGCGCAGGCTCCGTTTCTTCTATGGCATTTACGGAAAATGCAATTAAAGAGACAGTGGCGCAGGTGCAGGATTCGGCGCGCGTGCTGAATGGAATGCCGTTTTATACGACGGCATGGCGTGAAACGCCGGAAAAAAATTCTGACGGCTCAGGGACGTTTGTACAGGACTCCGTCAATGGAAATTATTATCTGACCAGTCAGGATATTACGATGGATACGGCAGAGCAGCTGGTTCAGGACAGTGGCGCAACGCCGGTTTTCGACGAGGAGACAGGACAGAATTTTGTGTCTTATCAGGACGGAAAAGATACGGTTCTAATCTGGCTGGAGGATCAAAAATCGGTCGCTTCGAGATTTGAACTGATGAACCGGTATTCTCTGGGCGGCGCGGCGTACTGGTGTCTGACGCAGGAATCCGATGATATATGGAATGTGGTTGGAAAATATATGTCCGACGCAAAATAGTTTGAGGGTGTCATGGAACAAAAAGAGAAATATATGCGGGAGGCAATCCGTCAGGCAAAAAAGGCTGCCGCTATCGGTGAAGTCCCGATTGGCTGCGTGATTGTGTATCAGGATCAGATTATAGGACGCGGTTACAACCGCCGAATGGTTGATAAAAATACGCTCTCCCATGCAGAATTAAACGCCATCAGAAAGGCAGATAAAAAACTGAATGACTGGAGATTGGACGGCTGTGAGATGTATGTTACCACAGAACCATGCCAGATGTGCGCCGGCGCGATTGTTCAGGCGAGAATTAAAAAGGTCTATATCGGCTGTATGAACCCCAAAGCGGGCTGCGCCGGTTCCATTATGAATCTGCTTCAGGTGGAGCGGTTTAATCATCAGGTGGAGATGGAAACCGGTATTTTGGAAAAAGAATGCAGCGCGCTTCTGACGGATTTTTTTAAAAATTTGAGAAAGAAAGACTAATTCTTGACAAAGAAAAACTTTGTAAGGTATACTATATTTCCACGCAGCCGGGAAGTTAGCGGTGTCCTGTACCTGCAATCCGCTAGAGCAGGGGTGTTGGTCTGCCTCGGGTATATCTTGTAGGGCTGCCCTTTATAAGTGATGTTGACGTTTGGGTCTCATGCATCAGAGACCTGTGAACTGTGTCAGGACAGGAATGTAGCAGCACTAAGCAGACATCTTTGAGTGACATGAGGGCGCCTGAGCTGAGTTAACTGTAAAGGTAACGCTTATGGGATATTCACAAAGCAGACCGCGTGTTTGAAACAAAAAGGATCCTGTATCAATAAAAAATAAGGACAAATGATAAAAACAGACATTGCACAGCGTTTCATGGCTGTCAATGAACTGTTTTAGTCACTTGTAAAAGTAAATTCCACTTTGTAAGATTAAATTCCATCTTGTAGGATTAAATTCCACAAGGTGGAATT
>CANRMF010000039.1 GCA_947631665.1 uncultured Lachnospiraceae bacterium
TACTCTTTTCCTCCATCTTCATGTTTTTAGTCCGATTCTCCCCATGAATGACCTTTGAATCTGTTATAAACAGAAAACAGGAGACAAAAGCGGGCATGGAATCTCTTTCCACGTCCCTAATCTTTTATCTCCTGTACTTTCGTTTATGTTATCTTTTGTATTTCAAATCATTTGTTACATCATGATATTAACACAAATTTTCAGACATTGCAACATTTTTTGACAAAAAACATCATGATTTTTCCACATTGTATTCCGGTACTTTTTTTGCTATGATAAATTCATCTGATGTAGTCGGGCAGAATTTTCCCTTCTTCATATTTATTTTCAGGAGGCTTTTTATGTATTCTGATTACCATGTACACAGCCGTTTTTCGTTTGATTCAGACGAAAATCCGGAAGAAATCATAAAACAGGCGATTGTTCTCGGCATGAAACAAATTTGCTTTACAGAACATCAGGATTACGATTGGCCGGTTGCCGGCGAAACCCCGCTGCTTGATTTTAAGGATTATTTTTCCGAGTTGAACCGCCTCAGAGATAAATACCATAATTCTATTGAGATTTTTATTGGAATGGAACTCGGACTGAAAACCGGTACGGAGGCGTTATGCCGGAAACTGGTTGACACATACCCTTTTGACTTTATTATCGGCTCCTGCCACATTGTAGACGAAATGGATCCCTATTATCCGGATTTTTGGGAGTGTCATGGAAGCAGGAAAGCCTTTGAGCTGTACTTTTCTACTTTATACAATACTTTAAAGGCGTTTCACCAAATTGATGCTGTGGGACATTTGGATTATATTGTGCGTTATAATCCAAACCGTTCTTTTCATTACAGCGTATCGGATTATCAGGATATGATTGATGCGGTTTTAAAACTGATGATTGAAAAAGATATTAAGTTGGAAATCAACACTTCTAATTTAATCTGCGGTTTTGATTTTCCAAATCCGCATACGGATATTATCCGGCGCTATCGGGAGCTTGGCGGAAGGAAAGTCACAATTGGTTCTGACGCGCATAAGGCTGCTCATGTCGGATATGCTTTTGAAACGGCAGAAAATCTTGTACGCCGGTTTGATTTAACCGTATATACCAAATAGGAAGCAGACAGTAAAATACCTCCTATGCGGACTGCAATCCGGTCTGCCAGAAGGTATTCAGTGATTTTCTGCTTCCTATTTTTCTTTTCTCATCTGCGCTACCATTTCTTTTAATTTTTGGACGGTATAATCAACTTCTTCTCTGGTGTTTTCAAAATTCAGCGTAAGACGGACTGCCTCGTATGTTTCCTCGTCACTCTGCCCTAATGCCTTCAGCACATGAGACGGGCTGGTATCGGAAGACGAACAGGCTGAGCCTGCGGAAATGCAAATTCCCTCCTCGTCCATCAGCACGACCAGCGCCGCGCCCTCTACCCCTGCAAAGGATACGTTCAGATTGCCCGGCAGACGGTGCCTTGTGCTTCCATTGATTCTTGTATCCGGTATTTCCCGCACCAATCTTTCAGCGAGATAGTTGCGCAATTTCTGTTCCCTTCTCATGCGATTTTCCATCTGTTCTATTGCTTCCTGCGCAGCGGCGCCCATTCCGACAATCCCCGCCACGTTTTCTGTTCCGGAACGGTAACCCCTCTCCTGTTCGCCGCCGTAAATCATCGGGCCGAAGTTTTCCGGATTTCTGACATAAAGAAATCCCACGCCTTTTGGCCCATGAAATTTGTGTGCGCTGGCACTTAAAAAATCAATATTCATGCGGTTTACATTGATTGGAATATGTCCGAACGCCTGAACGGCGTCTGTATGAAACAACGCACGGTGACGGTGCGCAATTCTTCCTATTTCTGAAACCGGCTCAATTGTACCGACTTCATTGTTTGCCGTCATGACGGAAATCAGCGTATTTTCGGAAACGATATTATTTTCCAGTTGCGCAAGATTGACCGTCCCTTCCCTGTCTGTGCCAATATAAGTAACGTTTGCGCCCTGTCCCTGAAGTTTTCTACATTTGTTTAAAACCGCATGGTGTTCTATCTGCGAGGTAATGATATGCTTTCCCTGCTCCATAGCGTTTTCCAATACCCAGTTGTCGGATTCTGTTCCTCCGGAAGTAAAAAATATATTTTCAGGCGCGCAGAAAAGCGCGCGGGCAATAATTTGGCGGCTTTCGCTGACTGCCTTTTTTGATTGTTCTCCCAACTCATAGATTGACGACGGATTCCCATACAAATTCTTTAGATATGGCTCCATCGCCTGTTCTGCTCTCTCACTCAGCTTTGTTGTTGCTGCATTATCTAAGTAAATCATGGCTCCTCTCCTATTTTTCAGTCTATGTATCTTTCTCCTTCCCGCAAAAGTACGACGTATGCTGAAAACATCTGAAATATCATGTATTTTTTTAACCCTGCCGAAATAAATTATAAAAAAAGACCGGTCTTTATTATGCTGAAACGTCACCCTATCATTAAAGGCGCAATGGTTCTTACCATTGCAAGTATTATCACGAGAGCCTTCGGCTTCTTATATAGAATATTCCTGTCCAACCTGATTGGTGCAGAGGGAATGGGAATTTTTCAACTGATTTTTCCCGTTCTAACTTTTTGCGTTGCGCTGAGCTGCGGTGGAATCCAGATTGCCGTTTCCCGATTTGTTGCCGAGAGCAAGAGCCGCGCACACAGTTTCGCCGTCTTGATCTCGAGCCTTTTGATGTCTGTACTCATTTCCCTTGTAACCTGCGCCGTCGTCTATTTTTATTCGGACTCGATTGCCATACATATTATTAAAAATGCCGACTGCGGCCGGCTGCTTTCCTATGCTTCACTTACAATTCCGGTCACCGCAATTCACTCCTGCATCGCAGGATATTATCTGGGATTAAAAAAGACGTTTGTCCCTGCCTGTTCCACAGTCGCGGAACAGGTCGTAAAAATCGGTGCCGTCTATGTGCTGGGCGTTGTATGGCTCAATCAGGGAATTGCAATTACGCCGATGATTGCCGTTTACTCGATGATTATTTCCGAAATCGCGGGCGCACTGTTTTGCGTAATTGCCGTAGGCGCGGAGAAAAGATATCAAATCCGTTTTTCCGATTTGCTTCAGACGGCAAAAAACCTGTTTTCCGTCTCTTATATTCTGACGCTCAACCGGATTCTTTTGACGTTCCTGCAATGTGTCGAGGCCATTCTTCTCCCGATTGTTCTGGTAAAGAGCGGTCTGGAATCGTCCCAGTCCCTTGCAGTATATGGTGTGCTGACCGGAATGGCGCTTCCGGTAGTTACTTTTCCCTCCGCGATTACCAACTCCATCTCTACGATGATTCTTCCGTCCATCGCCGAATCAAACGTAGAAAATAATCTTTGCGCACTAAAAAAAACCATAGAAAACTCGATTTGGTTTTCTACGGTTTCGGGTATTTTCGGTATTGGTATCTTTCTCACTTTCGGTCATTTTATCGGTGCGGAAATTTTCGGTCATGCAGAGGCGGGCGCTTATATTGAGATTTTGGCGTGGCTGTGCCCGTTTTTATATCTTTCCATTACGCTGGGATCCGTTCTGCATGGTCTCGGAAAAACGACCGCCGCTTTTGTCCACAATCTGATTAGTATTCTTATCCGCCTGATTTCCGTCTGGTGGGCTGTTCCGGTCTTCGGCATAAACGGTTATCTCTGGGGACTGCTGCTGAGCCATCTGACAACGACGGCGCTTCATTATATTTATATGAAACGCTATGTTTCCTATCGTTTTTCCGCATGGGAAAATATCGCAAAGCCTCTCGTCTGGACTGCGGTCAGTCTTCTGGCAGGTTTCCTTGTCCGATATATTTTCAGTTTCTCCGTCTGTTCGGGCAGACTGTTTTCATATATCAGCACCGGAACGCAATTGCTTGCTGTCTGCGCCGTATTTTTTTTGTGCGTTGCAAAAAACCATCAGAAATAACAGCCTCAGCTTTCCGTATACTGACTGTTATATAACTGATAGTAAAAGCCCCTGCGCTCTAACAGACTTTCGTGGTTTCCCTGCTCGATTACCTGCCCGTCTTTCATGACAAGAATTACATCGGATTCTTTAATTGTAGATAAGCGGTGCGCCACCACAAAAGTGGTTCTTCCTTTCATCAGTTTTGCGAAAGCTCTCTGAATACGGATTTCCGTCCGCGTATCAATGGAGGACGTCGCCTCGTCCAAAATCAGCATCGGAGGCAGCGCGAGCATTACTCTGGTGATACAGAGGAGCTGTTTCTGTCCCTGCGACAGACTGCCGCTATCCTCTCCAATGACGGTATCATAACCATTCGGCAGACGCTTGATAAAACTGTGCGCGTGCGACGCTTTCGCCGCTGCGACAATTTCTTCTTCAGAAGCGTCCGGCTTTGCCATCGCAATATTATTGCGTATCGTATCATTTCTAAGCCATGTCTCCTGCAATACCATTCCATAAGAGTCCCGAAGGCTTTTTCGGGTAACGCTGCGGATATCTTTTCCGTCTACTTCTACCGCGCCGCTGTCCACATCGTAAAAACGCATCAGAAGATTGATTAACGTCGTCTTTCCACAGCCCGTCGGGCCGACAATCGCAATGCGCTGTCCCGGCTTAGCCCTGAGATTTAAGTCCTGAATAAGCTTCTGATTTTTAATATAGGAAAAATTTACATTTTGAAGCGTTACATATCCCTCTACGCTGTTTAACTCTGTCTCATTTCCCGATACGGTTTCCGTCGGCGCGCCAATCAGGGAAAATACCCTGCCGGCGCAGGCGATTGCATTTTGCAGCTCCGTCACGACGCCGGAAATTTCATTAAACGGTTTCATATACTGATTTGCGTAACTTAAAATACATGCCAGACTTCCCGCCGTAATTTCTCCGGTAAGAATCGCTACCAGCCCGCCGCTGATTGCCACGCCCGCATAAACTAAATTGTTGATAAAGCGCGTGGAAGGATTCGTCAGCGATGAATAAAAAGTCCCCTTCTGATAATAGATTTCCAGTTGGCGATTGATTTCATCAAACCGCTCTAAAACTTCTTTCTCCCTGCCAAATGCCTTGACTACTTTCTGTCCGCCAATCATTTCGTCAATCAGCGCCGTCTGTCTGCCTCTGGTCTCGGACTGTTTGCGAAACATGGAATACGTATGTTTTGCAATAAAATCTGCCACCACAAAAGATAACGGCGTCAGAAAAATAACAACGAGCGAAATTTTCCAGTTGATGCCAAGCATAAAAACGAGCGTCAAGACAATCGTAATCACGCCGGTAAATGCCTGCGAAAATCCCATCAGCAGTCCGTCCGCCATCTGGTCTACGTCTGCAATAATCCTGCTGACCATATCGCCGTTGGAATGTGCGTCGAGATAACTCAGCGGAATCCTCTGGATTTTATCAAACGCTTCCTGCCGGATATCCTGAATCGTCCGATAGGTAATTTTATTATTACAAAGCCCCATCACCCATTGCGCAAGCGCGGCGACGGCGGTTACAACCGCAATCTGCAGGGCAATCTTTAAAACGCCCTCAAAATCAACCATTCCCTTTCCCAGAATCCTGTCGGTGCCGTAACCAATCAGTTTTGGCACATAAAGAGAAAGCGTCACATAAACAACGGCAAACAACATGGACAATATCAATAGCGCCCAATATCTTTTAATCTTTTTTAACACACACATCAGGGCTTTTTTCTGCGTCATTTCTTTTTCCATCTATCTGCCCTCCTTTGATGTCTTAAACTGTGATTCATAGATTTCCTGATAGACCTCGCATTGCTCCAATAACTGCTGATGCGTTCCCATACCGGCAATGTTTCCGTCGTCAAATACCACAATCCGGTCTGCGTTCATAATAGAGGCTGTACGCTGCGCAACGACAAAAGTGGTTGTATTTTTTAACGATTTGAGCGCCATGCGAAGTTTTGCGTCAGTGACATAATCCAGCGCCGACGAGCTGTCGTCCAATATCAGAATTTCCGGTTTACGCACTAAGGCTCTGGCGATTGTAAGCCGCTGTCTCTGTCCTCCGGAAAAGTTTTGGCCGTTCTGCTCCACTGCCGTATCCAGTCCATGCTCTTTTTCCATGACAAAATCATACGCCTGTGAAAGTTTCAGCGCCTCGATTAACTCCTGCTCGTCTGCATCGCTGTTACCCCACAGCAGATTACTTCGGATTGTCCCTTCAAAGAGCATTGCTTTCTGCGGTACGACGCCCACTTTTTTGCGCAGGCAGTCAAAAGTATATTTCCTGACGTCAATGCCGTCTATTTTGACCGAGCCTCTGACCGCATCATAAAATCGGGGAATTAAATTGATTAAGGTCGTTTTTCCCGAACCGGTGCCGCCAATTACTCCGATTGTCTGTCCGCGCATCGCCTTGAAATTGACGTCCGTAATCGCCTCCCCACCGGTTTTGCTGTAAGCGGCTGATACGTGTTCAAATTCAACCGCCGGAATATCTTCTATTGTCCCTGTATTATCTGCGCTTTTTGTTCCATCATAAGAGCCTTCGCGCATATCCGGCTCAAGACGAAAGACCTCCTCAATTCTGGAGGCGCAGGCAAACGCTTTAATCAGATTGATAATCAGTCCCGCCAGTTTAATCAGTTCTATTAAAATCTGGGACATATAATTGACCAGCGCAACAACCTGTCCCTGCGTAAGTTTTCCGGAGTATACCCTTTTTCCGCCAAACCATAAAATTCCAATGATTGCCGCATTGACAATGACATAAGTGGCGGGATTCATGATGGTGGAAATTCTTCCGGCAAGCATCTGCATTTTATAAAGCGCCAGATTTTCATCTGCATAGCGCTCTATCTCTGCTTTTTGTTTGTTAAACGCCCGAATAACGCGCACGCCGGACAGATTTTCTCTGGTGCTTCCCATGATTTGATCCAGTCCGCTCTGTACTTTTTTATACATCGGTATGGTAATCAGCATAATGCCGTAAACGATGACTGACAGCGCCGGAATGGCAATCACAAATACCCATGCCGTCTGCATATCTACTATAAACGCCATCACAACTGCGCCGAACACGATAAACGGCGAGCGTAAAAGCAGCCGGATTGCCATATTGACCTGCGACTGTACCTGATTTACGTCGGAAGTCATTCGGGTAATAAGCGTTGCCGTTCCCTGCCGGTCAAGCTGCGAATATGTAAACTTCTGGATATGCGCAAACAAATCATGGCGCAGTTCTGTGCCGAATCCCGCAGCGGCTTTTGCAGCAAAAAACTGGGCAGTCAGCGCAAGCGCCAGTCCGACTACCGCCAGCACCAGCAGAATACTGCCCATTTTCAGCACATAACCCGTATCGCGGCTGGCAATTCCGCGATCTATGATTGCCGCCACTACCAATGGGACAAGCAGGTCAAAGATTGCCTCCAGCATTTTGAATAACGGCGCTAAAAATGTTTCTTTTTTATAATGTCTTAAATATTTCAATAAACTTTTCACGAATTTTCACTCCGTTTGTATCTGATTTCTTATTTTCAAATTCATATCTTCTTTTATATCACAAGCATTGGATTTTGAATAGTTTTATTTTCTTCTGCCGGACGTTATTTGCAGCGCCGCTTCTCATTTTCATGTGTTTTGTCCTTGACGGAAAAAAGTCATAATGCTAGTATTATTGTTAGTTACGAAAAAATAATGTGAGGTGTACTAAAATGAATAAAACTTTTGATGATTTACTTGCTGCCGTAGCAGAATGTCCTATGAAAAAGGTCGCTGTGGCATGTGCTCAGGACGATGCTGTACTGGAGGCTGTAAAGGCCGCTAAAGAAAGAGGTATTGCGGAAGCAATTTTAGTCGGTGACGAGGCAAAAATCCGCACGATTGCCAGAGTAATCAAGATGAATATTGACGAATATCAGATTATCAATGTGGAGGATACCATTGAAGCCGCAAGAACCGCCGTAAAACTGGTACATGACGGCAAAGCGGATATGTACATGAAAGGTCTGATTGACACCAAATCTTTTTTAAAGAGCGTGCTGGACAAAGAAGTCGGTCTCCGCACCGACAAGACACTGTCCCATGTCTGCGTGTTTGAAGTCAAGGGCATTGACCATCTGCTCTTTCTATCTGACGTGGCTTTTGTGCCATATCCGGATTTGGAAACGAAAGCAAATATTATCCGCAATACCGTTGAAATTGCCCATGCGTGCGGCATTGCAAATCCAAAGGTAGCGCCTTTGGCCGCTGTGGAGGTTGTAAATCCAAAGATGCCTTGTACCGTTGACGCAGAAGCACTGACAAAGATGAATGAAAACGGTGAAATTTCCGGCTGTATCGTAGACGGCCCGCTGTCTCTCGACCTTGCCATTGAACCGAAAGCCGCGTTCCACAAAGGAACGACGGACAGAAAGATTGTCGGCGACGCAGATGTTCTGCTGTTTCCGGATATTCAGGCAGGCAATATTACATACAAATGTTTAGTACATACGGCAGACTGCAAAAACGGTAATATCTTGACCGGAACGAAAGCTCCGGTAATTCTTACTTCCCGTTCCGATGAATTTGAAGTCAAGGTAAATTCTATCGCGCTCGCAGCCATTGTCGCAGAAAAATTAAAATAATACGGTTATAAAAACAGTGGCGGCAGTCTTACACATCTTGCCGCCCTGTTTACAATAGAAATGGAGGAATACTTATGTCTTACAAAATTTTAATTATCAATCCGGGTTCTACTTCCACAAAAATCGGCGTCTTTGAAGACGAAACGCAGTTGATGGAGGAAACTTTAAGACATTCCACAGAAGAAATCGCGCAGTACAATACGATTTACGACCAGAAAGATTTCAGAAAAGAAGTGATTCTTGATGTCTTAAAGGAAAAGAATGTCGCTCTCGAAGATATTGATGTCGTTGTAGGGCGCGGCGGGTTGTTAAAACCGATTCCGGGCGGCACTTACGCCACAACACCGGAGCTTCTCGAAGATTTAAAGGCGGGCAGGCAGGGACAGCACGCATCAAATCTGGGTGGAATTCTCGCCTCAGAAATTGCGTCTGAAATCAATGTCCCGTCTTATATCGTCGATCCGGTGGTCGTTGATGAGCTGCAGCCTGTCGCAAGACTTTCCGGACACCCGAAGATGGATCGGATTTCTATTTTCCACGCTTTAAATCAGAAGGCGGTGGCAAAGAGATACGCAAAAGAAACCGGCAAAGCTTATGAAGATTTGAATTTAATTGTCGTGCACATGGGCGGCGGCGTTTCTGTCGGCGCACACAAAAACGGCGCTGTTATCGACGTTGCAAACGCATTGGACGGCGACGGCCCTTTCTCTCCGGAACGCTCCGGCGGACTTCCTTCCGGCGCGCTGATGAAGCTCTGCTTTAGCGGAGAATATACCGAAGCGCAGGTAGGCAAAATGATTAACGGAAACGGCGGATTCAACGCTTATGTTGGAACGAATGATATGCGGGATCTGGTGAAAATGGCCGAAACGGATCCTAAAGCAAAACTGGTTATGGACGCATTCCACTATCAGCTTGCAAAGGAAATCGGCGCAATGGCTGTTGTTCTCGGCGGCAAAGTCGATCAGATTATTCTGACCGGCGGTATTGCCTATAATCAGATTACACAGGATTATTTCAAAGACGCTGTCGGCTTTCTCGCTCCGATTACAATTTATCCGGGAGAAGACGAACTGCTCGCTCTGGCGCAGGGTGCTCTCCGCGTAATGAACGGCGAAGAAGAAGCTAAAGTTTACTAATTTAATTAACTTTAATTAACGCAAACTGAAAAACCCCTGTAAGAACACATTCCTTTGTGATCTTACAGGGGCATTTTTTATAAAGGATTCACTTAATTTCCCATTCTTTTGTTAAATTCGGATACGGATAATCCCGCGCGTTTTGCAGCCTCCGGAACGTCCAGCAGATGATCCCTTACCAGAGATCCCAGAATGTTTATCGTATTTTCTGCAATAGCATTTTCCTTTTCTGCAACGGTTTTCTCCAAAATCTTTTCGTACTTTGCGACCATTTCCGCCGTTACTTCTGCTCTTGCTTTTTCCCTAGCCTCAGCAGCCGCAGCCTCAGCAATTCCATAACTTAAATTACACATATTACTTACCTCGCTTTCCATTTCAGCCGACATCGGAAGCCCGTACTGTTCTTCCATCATCTCTTTCTTTTTTTCTACCGGCAAGTCTGCCGACAACAGGTTTGACAACATTCCTATCAGTGCGTTTTCTGAACGCACCGTATCCCGACTCAGGCAAATCATAACGACCGATAACAGGTCGTACCTGTCGTTTCTAGTGTAGTCCCCATAAACTGCCTTTGGCTGTATGCTGTATTCCGTAATAGAATCTGCCGCGCTGTTCTGCGGCGCGTTCATACAAATCCAGATGGAATATACTTTTTTGATGCCGTCATAATTTTTTGGCGTGAACTCTTTATCCATCTGTTCGGATAACAACCGCGCTCCGTAAAATACCCCGCGCGTCACAAGGTCGTATCCCGGATAAAACGAATTCTGCGCCTCTACATTAACATAGAGTTTTACTCTTTCTTTATCCTTCGTATAAACGGTGAAGACAATGTCGTAAGTAATACTGCCCTCTCCCGGAATGGTGCTTTCTGTGGAACTCCCGAAAATCTTTCCCATCTGTGCTGGCATGACCGGACGGGACGATACCTCCGGCTCTTTCTCAATGCAGTCCGCCGCCTCTTTCATGGAATATCCCTGAAATTCCTTTACAGTGCCGGTCAGAATACAGGCCAGCACGTTTCTGTCTTTCAGCAGGCGCTTTACATGCCCGTCATACTGCGCGTATATGCCTGCCGATTCGATTCCGTCTGATAAATAAGTCCTCATTTTTGCTCCTTTCTTTCCTTATTTCATCTATATCAACAGGGAAAGAAAGCTGTTCTATCCCCGATTGTTTTTGGGGGATAAAACGATATTCAATTCAGACATTACCAATTTTCTTTGTAACCCACTGTCAGTCTACATGGATTACCTGAGAACTGTATCTGCTTATATTGTAATCAATTTTCTTTGGTCTAGTATTTTCACTCTCCTTTTTATGATAAGCGAACTACTTGTTATCAGAAAAGTATAGCATGTTTTGCCGTTTCCGTCTATGCCAACCACAAAGATATTGTTATAACAACATACTATTTCACTGTGACGGTTATTTTTTCTGCAATTCCATTTTGCGCATATACCCAGACAGTACATTTTCCTTTGCCGACTGCGCGGATTACGCCTTTCTTAGATACGGTGGCAACGTCTTCATTCATCGACTCAAAGGAAATCTTCCTATGCTTTTTGACTTTCAGTTTTTTCGGTTTTTGCTGTTTCACCTTCACCCGGAACTTCCGGTTGAGCCCCAGCGTCACCTTCCTTTTGTTCAGTTTCAGGGACTTCACATTACCGAATTTACCGCCTTTTGTCGCGGTATGTATCATTTTTGAAATTGCAAGAACGTTTCCATTGGCATCTGCAGCGACAATCAGATATTTATAATACTTTCCCTGTTTCAGCTTTTTATGTGTAAAAGTATTTCCGCTCAGTTCTTTTAATTTGACTGTCTTCGTGCCGCATTTCGCTCCATAAACAATATATTTACGGGCGCCTTTCAGTTTCTTCCACTGAATTGTATTGGATTTTTTCGCGCTCTTTTTTGCCCTTGCGCACAAAATTCCATACGTTGAGCCGGACGGATCCTGATCTTTTTTCGCATTCAGGATACTTTTTTCGACGGAAGCAAGCGTCTTGCCTGCCGCACCGGTATAATCTGCGTTTGTATCTTCTCCTGTATAATCCTGAACGGCCGTCGTTTCAGCAGGGTTTCCGGTTGGTCTTACCGTCTGCGCCGGTTTTGTCGTCTCTACCGGTTTGACCGTTGCATTTTCATGCCCTGTCGTCGGAATTTCGGATTTTGTCGTTTCCGGTATTTTCGATGAAGCTTCAGTGCTTGCCGTCTCTGACGGTTTTGTTGTCTGTTCTGCCGGTTTCGTCGTCTGTTCTGCCGGTTTCGTCGTCTGTTCTGACGGTTTTGTTGTCTGTTCCGCCGGTTTCGTCGTCTGTTCCGGCTGATTTTTCTGTTCTTCTCCTTCTCCAAAAATCTTTATTTCATAAATCGAAACTCCGTAACCCGTAGCTCTTTCCGTACTGTAAATCCGAATATATTTTGCGTCATATGCTTTGGAGAAAGAAATAGACTCCAGACCGGCGTTCGTACCCGCAACCATATTGTCGCGTCCGCCGTTTCCTCCGGTTCGCGTAAACGCCGTTGTCCAATTCTGATTGTCCGTAGAAACTTCTACGGTGTAATTCTTGGAAGCCGCCGTCTCCCAGAAAATCTGAATTCCGCCGACTTTCTCAATTTTCTCCAACGCGACTGTGAAATACTGCGGATCCTCTGCCAAGGATTCCCAACGGGTATTCAAATTCTGATCCAGCATATGCTCCGCTTTTCCGTTATCATTTGCTACCGATGAGACATCAATAATCTGCGCATGAGACAAATCAATTTCCGGATAAGCGCTCAAATCCGCCTTTGTCAGATCGTCTGTCGGCGCTACCGGAGGCTTCGTGCCTTCCCGATAGATTTTAACATAGTTAAAGTTGAAGCCACCGTCAGAAAACAGCAGTTTCATCTGATAGTTCCCCTGTTTTAGATGAATTGTATGTTCATCTTTTACATTTTTCCATGTTGTTGTGGAATTATCCAATACCGTATGGAGAACATAATCGCTGTCGTTGTCTGTTTTCAGGGAAATCGCGCTCTTTTTATTGATGTCGGTGCACTGTACGCGGTATTCCACCACATAATCTGCTTCCTGCGCAACATTCAGATTGTAAATCAGCGAATCGCCATCGTCAATCCAGCCGATATATCCGCCCTCGTCGTCATTTTTGGTCGGTTCGCAGCCAAAATTGGTATCGTAATCTTCCGCCTCAATGACGCCGGGTACAGCGTTCACTTTCGTTCTGCTCTCATACGGAACATAAACGGTTTCTTTGCTTACATCACTGTCTTCCATCGGATTGACACAGACCAATGCATGGGCGCCGACTTTTGCTTTTCCAACACTGCCGTTTTTGTTGAAAAAGTTTACCGTAATTTCTTCATCGGACGGATTCCAAATTTCTGCCGTATAAACTTTTTGTCCGTTTACGGTCTTGGAAAAAATCTGGTAGCTCGTATAATTTCCTGCCCAGATTTCCGTATTGATCTGACCCCGCGCGCACATATTTTGAATATACCAATAGGAATTAAACATTTCATCGGACGGAAGCACGCCGTCTACATAATTTCCTTCATCGTTCAAATGAGATGTATACTCCTGATCCCAGCACTCTGCCGCTTTCTGCGCATCGCCAAGCGCCATGAACGGCCAGAGAATATGATACCAGCCCTCCGGATCGGAATTTCCCTCGCCCGTTACTTTTTTCTGGTATGCTTTCTGAATCTGTTCATACTCATTCCAGATTTTTGAAACCGTCTCTGTCCGATATCCCATATAAGTAATTGCAGGGGTAACCGGAAGTAAATGGATTCCCATAATACAGCATGGATTTCCTGAGAAATAGGTGCCGTTCGTGTAGCCTAATCCCCAGACCATTCCGGTATATGGCAATACGTTGCAGGACGAATCCCCGTAAACATTTTTTCCGTAATCTGCAGGCCAGTTATGGCTGTCTAAATCAGTGCCCGCGTCCATATTAAACCAATACTGTTCAATCGCATTGACCTCGGAAGTATATCCCCAGATACCGGCGTCCCTGTATTTCTTTTGTCCGGTTACAAGTCCCCACAGATAGAGGCCTGCCCACGAAAAGGTTGCTTCTGACGCCGATTCCTGATTATTTCCGCTATTATTATCGCCGTAGCCGCCTGCCCATGAATGTCCTTCATAGACATCAAAATTTCTCATAAACGGCAGTTGTCCATCATTTTTATCCGGATTCATGCAATCCCGAATTAAAAGTTCTACCATGCCGCCGTAATTCTCCACAAATTCGGAATCAAACGATGCCAAAACGGCTGCCGGAAAAATAAAGTACGCCCAGAGGAAATGATGGTCGGACAAATTGATTGCCATACCATGATCGCCGCCATCGCCGCTGACTGCACCCCAGCTTGTATGATAATACATATAATATGGATAATCTTCGTCGCCGTCATAGGAAAGCCAGTTTTCTAAAATTTTCTTTAATACATCGAGCAACTGGTCTCTGATTTCATACTCGCCTAACTGCTCCGCAATTAAAATTCCCATCGCAATCGGGTGGGATTTTTTTCCCTGCCAGTATGGATCGGCTACCCAGTAGGATTTTAATGTCGCCTCCGTAAACTGGGATAAATACGCCCGCAGCCAGTCCTCATGATAACTGTCCGAGCCCTCCGGCGCCGCATACTGTGGAATAATTCCATGAAACTTCTGATGATAACTGAACTGATTTCCCTCATGAATTCTCAAATCTCCACGACAGGAATTGTAAGTGAGCGCGCTTGCGTTGACGGTATGATATGACGAATCCGTATATTTCCACTGATGCGGGAACATACACATTAAAGTACTGTTTTCGATACCGTTTCCGGTTCTTTTCTGTACCACCGTCGTTTCATAATTGGTCGTACACTCCGCGTCCGCCTCGTTATACTGATAGGAAACCGTCGTGTCCGTCACATAAGAGTAGGCATGTTTGAACATATATTCCAGTTCCCTGACTGCCTGCGCGTCATTTTTATCTGCCGCTCCCGACGCGTCTTCTTTGGAGAGAAGCGCTACCGGTTCATCAACGCACAATGCGCCGATAACCAGATAATTCTGGCGATTTCCCAGTTTGATTTTGAGTTTACTGCCTACTTTGACGACAGACGAATTTTCCGGCATATACACGCCGTAATAATGATACTGGATTTTATTACCGTCTCCCGGCGCCTCACTTTCGTTTTTCGTCTCTACGCCGAAGTGATCCACTGTCACCGCCTCGCCGTCCTTTGTAATAATTTCCTTTCCGTCTTTGTCAAAAAATTTTATCAGATTATTGACATTCAGTTCGACCGAAGCAGGATCGCTGAACGTCGTATACAGATACGGGGAACCCTTAATCATCGTATTGGTCATTTTTGCCGTATCATTGTCACTGAAAACGGCATTGACAGACCAGTCGCCGAAACTTTCCAGTTTCGCCGATGCTTCCCCGACAATATTGGACGCGCCGACCGTCAGATCGAAATGTCTGCTGTCTGCGCCCATTCCGCCGTTATCTGCCCTTGTATAAGTTCCATCTGCGTAATACATCGAAAGTCCGGTATTGGAATATTTATACGCCATCGGCAGCGCCGGCATCGTATCGCTGTATTTTGTATAAATAACCGATGTCCACCAGTCGTTTGAAGGAATCGGCGTCTTTACATTTTTTGTAATATATTTCGGTTCTCTCGGCTGGAGCAGTCCGCCATCATCAATGACATAACTGCCTTTGCCGACGGAAACAACCTCTTTTTGAGGAATCGGATCAATCGTATACGTAATCTTTTCATCGCCATTTTCATACTCGTAAACCTGCAGTTCCCGTATGGAATAACCGGAACCGCGCCCCATCAGAATTCCCTTCATTCTGATATATTGAACGTTTTCGGCATAGAGAGCGATATCCTCGTCTTCACCGTTTCCCCGAAGCTGGCGATAGACGGTTTTCCAATCCTTACCATTTTCCGATACCTGTAAATCCCAGATTTTACCGTATTCTGTCTGCCATTGAAGCAGCACTCTGCCAATCGTGTGTTTTGCTCCCAGATCAACGGTCATATACTGGTCGCATGTCTTTTGCACGCTGTCATATGTATCACTCAGCCAGTAAGATTCATAATCTCCGTCCACCGCATTCTTTCCTTCCAATGGTGCGGACGCCCACCAAGGCGTCGAATACGAAGATGCAGTCACGCTCTTTCCCTGCGCAATATTTTTTGCATCGGAAACCGGAGCGATGCAATTTTCATCGCCGATACCATAAATTTCCAGTTCCCTGATAGAAGCTCCCCAGCCGGATTTTTTATCGTCCGAACCGGACTGTGATTTACTGTAACGAATCAGAACCCGCACATAACGTCCTCTCGCCGCCGTCAGTTGATACTTTGCTTCGCCATTCGTGCTGAGAATGTCTTCATAATAAGTGTAATCCGTCGTTCCATCGTCGCGCAGAACACTTTTTTCTGAGCCGCCGGTTCCGTTTTCCGTTTCATAAATTTTTTTCCAGTTGATTTCATCATCAGAAATCAAAATCTGATAGGCGACGCCATAACTGGCATTGTTCTGCCAGTCAATCACAACCTTTGAAACGTCTGCGATTCCTCCTAAATCCACATCGAGCCATTGGTCGGCGAGATTGGCAGCCGCGCCCCACTGCGTTCCCAATCTGCCGTCAGTGGCATAAGAAGCCCCGTCCCCGCCATTCACAGAGGACGCGTAAGCCGGTCTGTTTGTAGACAGAAGCCATGGGACGCTGCGGTCTGCCGCCTCAACGCTTTCCTCTCTCACGCCGACCGCTCCAACGCACAACGCAACAACCAGCACCGCTGAAACAATCTTTTTCAACTTAAATTTCAATTTTCTGTTCATATTACTTCCTCCTTCTTCGGACAAAGTAACATAATATCCGTTCCCTTTAATAAATCTACAATAACGCAGTTTTTTATAAAAATCAACAGATAATTTGAAACGATTCAACTAAAACATTTTTTATTTTTTCATGCGAATTTTCTACAACTTCCCATCGCATGGAATAAAAAAATTTTTTTGCAGAAAAAAGTGTCGCTTGCAAAGCACCCTTTTGACACCCGAATCCTATAAAATAAAAAATGTCCCTGCAATCTGTTTGAAGACAAATTGCAGGGACATATGATGTCTCCTTAAAACGACTCCGTTTTATTTATTTGCAATCGCAGTTTTGATTGCTTCCGTAAGCTGTGGAACAATCTTGTTCAAATCGCCTACGATACCGTAATCTGCCACATCAAAAATTGGCGCATCTTCATCTTTGTTGATTGCAATGATGATGTCTGATTCTTCCATGCCGGCAACGTGCTGAATTGCACCGGAAATACCGATTGCAAAGTAAACCTGCGGTCTGACAGTCTTTCCGGTCTGTCCTACCTGTAAGTCACTTGGCAGCCAACCGCTGTCTACAACCGCTCTTGAGCAGGATACGGTTCCGCCGATTGCGTCTGCAAGGTCTTGTAAAATTTTAAAGTTTTCCTTGCTTCCAACGCCTCTGCCTCCGGATACTAAAATCTTTGCGTCCATGATATCTTCCACATCGGAAACTGCCTTGACAACTTCCATGATTTCAACATATCTGTTGTTCTTTTCAAATACCGGATTGAACGTAATGACTTCCGCTTTTCTGGAGAAGTCCGGTTCATTTTTCTGCATAACGCCGGCGCGGACGGTAGCCATCTGCGGACGGTTATCCGGACAGGCAATCGTTGCAATTGTATTACCGCCAAAAGCAGGACGTGTCATCAAAAGCTGATTATGCTTCTGTTCTTTTCCCGGAATTGCAACCAATGGGAAATCACCAATCTCCAACTGCGTACAGTCTGCCGTAAGACCGGTCTTTACCCTTGCGGAAACTGTCGGGGCAAGATCCCTGCCGATTGCGGTTGCGCCAACGAGCATGGTTTCCGGCTTGTATTCCTCAATGACTGCTGCCAATGCGTGCGCATAAGGCTCTGTCATATAAGTTTCAAGCGCCGGATCGTCTACCACAATCACTCTGTCAGCGCCATAAGCTGCCAGTTCGTCTGCCAAACCTGAAACGTTGGAGCCTAAAAGCACTGCCGTTACTGTTTTTTCTTCTAAATTTGCTGCGAGTCTTCCTGCCTCACCAAGCAATTCATAAGCGATTCCGCTTAATTCGTTATCTACCTGCTGAGCGAAGACAAATACGCCTTTATAATCTTCTAAATTTATATTTTGCATAACTTCAATCTCCTCTCTCTTAAATAACGTGCTTTGTCAGCAGTTTGTCCATGATGTAATCCACTGCTTCGTCCGGCGTATCCGGAGCAACCTTTTCGCCTGCCCCTTTCTTTACCTTATCGGAAGCCTTTGCAATCTTTGTAGGAGAACCGTTTAATCCCAAATCTCCATCTAATACATCAACTAAATCTGCTCTGCTGTATGTCGTAATTTCAGCATCAACCGCATCAAAAATTCCGCCCGGTGTCATGTATCTAGGCTCATTTAATTCAGACAATGCCGTAATCAGGCAAGGTGTCTTAGCCTTAATCACATGATAGCGGTCTTCATACTGACGCTGTACGACAACGCTGTCGCCGTCAATCTTAATATCTTCAGCGTAAGAAATAACCGGAAGTCCGAGATGTTCTGCAATCTGCGGGCCAACCTGAGCGGTATCTCCGTCAATCGCCTGACGTCCCGTAATAATAATATCATAATCAAGGTTTCTGATAGCGCCTGCAATCGTCGTAGACGTTGCCCATGTGTCAGCGCCGCCTAAAACTCTGTCCGTTACCAGAATACCCTTGTCAGCGCCCATCGCAATTGCTTCGCGAAGTACTGCTGCCGCCTTTGGAAGTCCCATCGTAAGAACTGTAACCTCTGCGCCATATTCATCTTTTAATCTGAGCGCTGCTTCCAAACCTGCCTTATCGTCAGGGTTCATAATGGCAAGCATCGCGCCTCTGTTTAATGTACCATCAGGGTTAAACTCAACGCCACCCTTTGTATCAGGTACCTGCTTAACACAAACTATAACTTTCATTCTATTTAGTACCTCCAAATTACTTTAATAAGCTGGCAGAGATTACCATTCTCTGAACTTCTGATGTGCCTTCATAGATTTCCGTAATTTTTGCATCTCTCATCATACGTTCAACATCGTATTCTCTGATATAACCGTAACCGCCATGCAGTTGAACCGCCTTTGTCGTAACTTCCATTGCAACTTCCGCAGCATAAAGTTTTGCCTGAGCAGCCTCAACATTATAAGAAGTTTTGCCGTCAATCTGGTACTGGCCTTTTTTCATGGCAGCCTTGTAAACCAGAAGTTTTGCAGCCTCTACTTTGGTAGCCATGTCAGCCAACTGGAACTGTGTATTCTGGAACTGCGCAATCGTTCTGCCAAACTGCTTTCTTTCTTTGACATATTCAATCGTTCTCTCTAACGCGCCTTCCGCAAGACCGAGCGCCTGAGCGGCGATACCGATACGTCCTCCGTCTAAGGTATGCATTGCAATTCCGAAAC
>CANRMF010000040.1 GCA_947631665.1 uncultured Lachnospiraceae bacterium
TACGAGGATTTTATCAGAGGGGCAAAGGAGGGGCTGCCTACGGTGCTCAAAGTAATGCCGACGCTGATTGGGCTGATGATTGCGGTGGGAATGCTGCGGGCCTCCGGATTTATGGAGGCGGCGGGCACTTTTCTGGGGCAGTGGACTGAAAAAGCAGGATTTCCCGGAGCGCTGGTTCCGCTTACGTTTGTCAAAATATTTTCGTCCTCCGCCGCGACCGGAATGCTCGTAGACGTGTACAAAAATTATGGGGCGGATTCCTATATTTCTAATATTGCGTCCATCATGATGAGCAGTACGGAGACGGTCTTTTATACAATGTCCGTTTACTTTATGGTGGCAAAAGTTACAAAAACCCGATGGACACTGAAGGGCGCTATGCTTGCAACGCTGGGAGGAACGGTGGCGAGCGTTTATCTGGCGCAGATGATGTGATAAAAAGAGGGGAATACATTTTGAAAACAAAAGTATTAAATTAGTGTACTTTTTTAAAACGTTAGTACACTATTTTGATACTTTTGTCGCACAAGCAAAGAACAGGTTAAAAATTAACCGTTTTTGTCTATGGAATATCCGTTGAAAAGACGGTAGCATTTTATAAAAAAGAAGAAAGAAAGGGGGTTTCATGGAAAATTTTACAAAAGAGGAGCAGATACAGCAGTCAATCCGGTTAAAACAGTTCCGGCATCAAAGGGGATTATCCGTAGAAGAATTTTCTGAGTGTATAGGAATTTCTGTTTCCGGTTATCAGAAAGTGGAAAACGGGCAGAACGCCATATCGAAAAAAATGCTGCGAAGCCTGAAAAAGCAATTCTATGGTTCCTCAGACTACTTTTTATATGGGGACGAGGGTAATGTCAGGGGAATTATGACCGAGATAGGGAAGTGTAAGGATTACGAAAAGATGTATATTCTTTTGCGTCTGGTAAATTATTTTTGCGTAAAACCGAAAAAAAATCCGGAAATCAATGAATGGGAGCTGTATCAGAAAATCAGGGAAATTATAAAATGAAAAACGTTGACGTATGAAAAATAAAATTAAAGTAAAAGGGGGAGAATTTCATGAAAAGGATTATGGTACTGGAGGATAAGGATAAGTACAGACAAAAGATTCAAAAGATTATAGAGTCGCTGGAGGAGTGCACATATGTATTTTATGTCAGGACGTCGGGCAGGGCGTACGAGGTATTGGAAAAAAATAAGATTGATATTTTTCTTGTCGATATCGTGCTGAAACCGGAAAATATGTCGGATATTTCCGGGTTGACGTTTGTTGAAAATATCAGGCGAATGAACCAATATAAGTTTACGCCGGTTATTTTTCTCTCAGAGCTGGAAGATCCGAAACTGTACGCGTACCGCGAATTAAAATGTTTTGGGTATATTCAAAAACCGTTCAGGGAGGAGGCGCTTCAGAGGGAACTGGAAAGCGTGTTAGAGCTTCCGGCGATGAGAACAAAAAATACGGTTTATTTCCGCAATGAAGGCATTTTGTATTCCGTCAATTCCGACGACATTATTTACATTGAGAGTATCCGGCGGAAGCTGTTTATTTACACGACAACCGGACAGATGAGCATGGGTTATGAAACGGCAGGGAAGTTTATGCAGAAAATCAACGACGGACGTTTCGTGCGGTGCAGCCGGTATATCATTATCAACGTTGATTATATTCAGCAGGTAGACCTGAAAAACCGTTATATTCATATGAAAGGAATTGAGCAGACGATTGAAATCGGAAGCAGTATTAAAGAGCAGTTTAAAGATGAATTAAAGCACAGAGGAACTCTGCTGAACTGAAAAAAATTGCCAAAATCATGGAAAAATTGCAGGTTCAGGACGAAAAAAACATGGTTGAGTACAATAAAAACACAAAAAGAGAAAAAAGGAATATAATGATAATACATTCAGACGCTGACCAATCTGAGATGTAATAAAAGGGGGAACGCATCAAAAGATTTTGCAGCGCGAATGTAGGGAGCCTTTCAGTCAGGCTCCCGTTTTTTTATAGAAATCCATAATCCACTTTTCCACAACGTCAAAGTCGGTCGGGCCGATGGACAGGAAAGCGTTGTGAAACCGCTTTAAATTAAATTCCGCGCCGGTCTTTTCCATAACGGACTTTTTAATCTTCATGATTTCCAGATATCCCACATAATATTTCAGATAATTTGCCGGATCTTCTATTACCGCCTGAAACATACTGCGGCACGCGCTGTCGTCTGTGATATTATAATTGCTTAAAAAAGATTTCAGGTCGTCGTAACTCCAGCCTTCATAGTTTACGCCGATATCGCAAAGGCTGTAAAGCGCCAGCGAATAAGACATATTACAGCCCTGCGCCGCCGCAAGATTTTGGTCGTCATAGAGATAGCTGTAAGACTGGATTTCAGCGTAGACCGCCCAGCCCTCGCTGTACCCGCCGCAGCCGGTCAGATACCGGATTTTATCCGGATTGGTTGAGGCAAAATAAGCGTTCTGGTAGAGATGTCCGGGAATTCCCTCGTGGGCGAGGGTGGTGTACAAATCGTCGGTCGTCTTTTTCGGGTTTACATAAATAACGTTCTGTTCCAAATGGTCGAGAGGCGGAGAGATATAAAATGCCGGACTCAAATAATCCTGAAGCTGTTGGTCAACTGTTTTCAGGGTATATTGCAGATTTGGAATTTCAGAAAAATCTTTTTTGGATTTTTCCTTGAGGTCAGCCAGCATTTTATCGGGGTTCATGTCCGTCCGGTTTTCTGAAATTTCAGATTCGAGTTCGGGAGATATCGTATAAAGAGAATACAACTGTTTGATATCCAGAACCACCTGCGACTGTATCATTGCCTTAATTTCAGGAATTGTCAGTGAACAGCCGGTTTCGCTGCGCACAAGATATTCATAGTATTCTTTTCCGTTTTCCAGATGGGCAAGACCGTTTTCGTTTTTGCACGCGCCGTTTTCCCTGAGCGCGGATAACGTGTCGATTAAAAGCGTGTAGGCGGGAAAAACATGGTCGAGGAGCAGCGCTTTATTTTTTTCGAGAAAGGACTGCGCTTCGCTGTCGGAGATTTTTTCACAATGACCCAGTTTATTTTGAAAAGAAGTGTATAGGAGGTTGCTCTCCAACTGACTGCCGTTTAAAAAATCTCTGCACTGGGCGATAATGGCGTCGCAGACCGCACTGCTTATAAAACAGTTTTTCTCTGCTTTCAGTTTTTGAAATTCACAGATTCCCTTGAAATAATGCTCCACACTGCCCAGCAGTTTCAGATAATTTTCCACGTCCTCTTTTGAGATAAAATCATATTCGGAAAGCAGCACCGGTAATTGCGACTGAATACCGAGCGTCGGGCTCAAATCCTCCGACAGCAGGCACAGGTCGGAATAATCCAATTCATTCTGAAAAGAAGACATTAAAACGTCGTAAGTGAGCTGCCGCTTGGAATCGAGGGCATTGTAATCTATTTTTTTCAGTTCTTTAATTTTGTCAATGTAAAACGGCTGGATTTCCTGCATACTTTCGTAGGAATATTCGCCTAAAGTCATTTGGGCGTCAGAATAATCGGAGGTATCCTCCAGCAGAAAATGAAGATTTAAACCGCTGCCAAGCAGTTGTTCATGAAAGTAATTTTCCGTAAAGCGGTCAAAAGTCCGGTTGGCAGATGCGGCGGACGGATTTTCGGGCTGAGGGCTTTTTCCACAGCCGGGCAGAAAGAAAACAAGGCAGAGCGTTAAAATCAGGGAAATTACCCGTTGATATTTAGAAAAAAACATTTGTCAGACTCCGTAGTCAATTATTATAACATATGAGCGTCCGAAAAAAGTTATGCAGGATACGGGGAAAGAGGAAATGAAACGGTCAAAAATTATTTCCCTGTTTCGCGATAGAAAGTTGTTGTAAAAATATGTATTAACATATAAAATATTATGTATAGGTACAGAACGGACAGAAAACGGATATTGGGCGCAAAAAGCGTATGAAAAGACCGCTGGAAAGCAGAGGTCTTAAAAATATATAATGCCAAACATAAAGGAGGACACGAAAATGGTAAGTAAAACATTCATTATTGAAAATCCGGAAGGGTTACATATGAGACCTGCGGGATTGATTGCAAAGGAAATGGCAAAGTTTTCAAGCGACGTATCTATTTTGTTTGGAGACAAAAAAATCAATGCCAAGAGCCTGATTAACATTATTTCTGCGGGAATAAAAAAAGATTCCGAGGTTACGTTCGAGTGCAGCGGCGATGATGAAAACGACGCGATGGCAAAGGTAGAAGAATTAGTCAGCCAGAATTTTGGCGATTGATGTGAGGTGAATGGTTATGTATAAAGGAATCGCAGGCTCCGAAGGAATTGGTATCGGAAAAATCGTGCTGATTGAAGAACATGAAATCCATCTTGAAAACAGGACGGTTGAGGACGCCGAAGCGGAGCAGAAACGGCTGCAGGGCGCCATTGACAAATTTGTTGCCGATACGAACGCGATGGCAGACCGCATGGACGCGACGGTCGGGGAAAAAGATGCGGACATTTTAAGAGGGCATATCCAGATGCTGCAGGATCCGATGATTGAAGAACAACTGACCGCGCTTGTTTCAGGGGAAAAGCTCTGCGCAGAGATGGCAGTAGAGCAGGTGTTGGAGCAGACGGCGCAGATGTTCGCGCAGATTCCGGACGAACTGCTGCAGCAGAGGGCCACAGACCTTCGGGATATCAAGACGCGTGTGGAAAAAATTCTGCTAGGGATTGAAGATGTGGACATTTCAAAGGTCGAAAAAGGCACCGTTCTTGTCGCACGAGACCTGACGCCTTCCATGACTGCGGGGATTGTTCCGGAAAACATTCAGGGAATTTTGACGGAGGTCGGCGGACGGACGTCCCATTCTGCGATTTTGGCAAGAGCGATGGAGATTCCGGCGGTACTCAGCATTGAAAATATATGCAGTCTTGTAAAAAACGGCGACAATGTCGTCTTAAACGGTTCGACCGGAGAGGCTGTCATCAATCCTGATGATGATGTGATCAGGGAGTATCAGCAGCTTTATGAAGCATATCAGAAAGAAAAAGAACTTCTGAAAAAATACAGCGGTAAGCCGACAGTGACCGCAGACGGAAAGCAGGTCGAACTGGTCTGCAATATCGGAAAGCCGGAGGACGCAGCAAAGGCAGTGGAATGTGACGGAGAGGGCGTTGGTCTTTTCCGGACGGAATTTCTGTTTATGGACAGGGATTCCATTCCGACGGAGGAGGAACAGTTTGAGGCGTACAAGAGCGTGGCGGAGACCATGAAAGGAAAGCCTGTCATTATCCGGACGCTGGATATCGGAGGGGACAAGGCGCTTCCGTATCTGGGACTGGAGGAGGAAGAAAATCCGTTTTTGGGATTCCGCGCAATCCGGTTCTGTCTGGAGCGGAGAGATATTTATGAAATCCAGTTGCGCGCACTTCTTCGCGCCAGCGCATTCGGAAACATTAAAATCATGGTTCCGCTTGTGACCGGAGTAGAGGAGCTGCGGCAGGTAAAAGAAATGGTGGCGGCGTTGATGAAACAGCTTGATGCCGAAAACATTTCTTATAATCAGGAGATTGAAATCGGCGTGATGATGGAAACGCCAGCCGCCTGCATGATGGCGGACGCGCTTGCGAAGGAGGCAAAGTTTTTCAGTATCGGCACCAACGACCTGACCGGCTACACGATGGCGGTAGACCGCGGAAATGCGAAGGTGGCGTATCTTTATTCCACTTACAATCCGGCAGTGCTGCGCGCCATTCAAAGAATTATCGAATGTGCCAAGAAAGAGGGCATTATGGTCGGAATGTGTGGGGAAGCGGCGGCAGATCCAAAGCTGATTCCGCTTTTGCTGGCGTTTGGCCTTGACGAATTCAGCGTCAGCGCAACAAGCGTATTAAAGACCAGAAAAGCAATTTCAGAATGGGATATTTCCCGTTGCAGGGAGCTTGCAGAAAAAGTGATGGCGTGTGTGACGGAGGAGGAAGTTTTGAAACTGCTGTAAAATTCCATAGGAATTACTATAAAATACAAATAGGGGTGTTTTATATTTTTTCCGCCGGGAGTTCTGAAAAACAGGCTTCCGGCGGTTTTTTGCGCTGATTTAACCGCTTGCTAAATTTGACAGGGTGTTTTATTATATAGTTGTGTATTTTCAGGGGCTTTTGATGATACTAAAAGTCCGGAGAGTAAAAAGCATAAAAGGAGATTGAAAATGAGTAAGACTTATTATTTAACAACAGCGATTGCATATACATCAGGAAAACCGCATATCGGAAATACTTACGAGGCAATTCTGGCGGACAGCATTGTCCGGTATAAAAGACAGCAGGGATATGACGTCCGGTTTCAGACAGGCACCGACGAGCATGGACAGAAAATCGAACTGAAAGCGGCGGAGCAGGGGATTACGCCGAAGGAGTTTGTCGATAATATTGCGGGAGTCATTCAGAAAATATGGGATATGATGAACACCTCCTATGATAAATTTATCCGTACCACAGACGCCGACCATGAGGCGCAGTTACAGAAAATCTTCAGAAAACTTTACGAGCAGGGAGATATTTACAAAGGATATTACGAGGGGCTTTACTGTACGCCTTGCGAATCGTTCTTTACGGAATCCCAGTTGGTAGACGGAAAGTGCCCGGACTGCGGCAGGGAGGTTACTCCGGCAAAGGAGGAGGCGTATTTCTTTAGAATGAGCAAGTACGCAGACCGTCTGATTGAGCATATCAATACGCACCCTGAATTTATTCAGCCGGAGTCCAGAAAAAATGAAATGATGAACAATTTCCTTCTTCCGGGACTTCAGGATTTATGCGTTTCCCGTACTTCGTTCAAGTGGGGCGTTCCGGTAGATTTTGATCCGAAGCACGTCATTTATGTGTGGCTGGACGCGCTTTCAAACTATATCACAGGGTTAGGTTATGACGTTGACGGAAATCATGGCCCACTCTATGAAAAATACTGGCCGGCAGACCTTCACCTGATTGGAAAAGACATTTTGCGGTTTCATACCATTTACTGGCCGATTATGCTGATGGCGCTCGACGTTCCGCTGCCAAAGCAGATTTTCGGACACCCTTGGCTGCTTCAGGGCGACGGAAAAATGAGCAAGTCCAAAGGAAATGTAATTTACGCCGACGATTTAGTGGATTTGTTTGGCGTGGACGCGGTGCGTTATTTTGTACTTCACGAAATGCCGTTTGAAAACGACGGAACGATTACATGGGAGCTGATGGTTGAGCGAATGAATTCCGACCTTGCGAATACGCTTGGCAATCTGGTAAACCGGACGATTTCCATGTCCAACAAATATTTTGGCGGAGCCGTCGAAAACAGAGGCGTGGAGGAGGACGTTGACGCCGACTTCAAGGAAACGGTTTTACAGGCGCCGGTCAAAGCGGCAGAGAAAATGGAACAACTCCGCGTGGCAGATGCGATTACGGAAATTTTCGCGCTGTTTAAGCGGTGCAATAAATATATTGACGAGACGACGCCTTGGATTTTGGCAAAGGACGAGGAAAAACAAGACAGGCTTGCAACAGTGCTTTACAACTTAATCGAGGCCATCAATATAGGCGCGAGCCTTTTAGAGCCGTTTATGCCGGAAACCTCCGGAAAAATTTTAGATCAGCTTCATGCAGAGCCGAGAGCGTTTGACGACATGACGGAGTTTGGAAAATACGACGGAAAGAAAGTGACCGAAAAACCGGAAATTCTCTTTGCGAGAATGGATTCTGCCGAAGTGATGGAACAGGTAGAAAAAATCCGCGAGGCGCAGAGAGCGGAAGCAGGAGAAGAAAAGTATCCGCAGGTAGAAAAAAAGCCGGAGATTTCGATTGACGATTTTGATAAGGTGCAGATACAGGTTGGCGAGATTGTCCACTGTGAACCGGTGAAAAAAGCAAAGAAGCTGTTGGTTTCCCAGATTAAAATCGGCGCTGAAACAAGACAGATTGTTTCCGGAATCGCGCAGTATTACAAACCGGAGGAACTGATTGGGAAAAAGGTTGCGGTGATTACCAACTTAAAACCATGTAAACTCTGCGGCGTGGAATCGCAGGGAATGATTTTGGCTGCCGCTGATGACGAGGGAACATTGTCTGTGATGACGGTAGATAAAGAGATTGTGTCCGGCAGTGAAATCTGTTAGCGGACGGATAAAAGAGGTGAAGGTATGATTTTTGATACACATGCACATTATGACGACGAAGCGTTTGACGAGGATCGCGAAAAATTATTAGAGCGAATGCGCAATCGCGGCGTGGAATATATTGTCAATGTCGGCGCGAGCATGAATTCCTGCAAAAGCACGATTGGACTTACCAGACGGTTTCCTTATGTGTATGGCGCATTGGGAATTCACCCGAACGATATCTCCAATCTGACAGAGGAGGATTATGAGTGGCTGGAAAAAAGTATCTACAAACCGAAGATTGTAGCCGTTGGGGAGATTGGTCTGGATTACCACTGGAGTGACAACCGAAAGGCGCAGATTGCGGCGTTTGAACGCCAGTTGAAGATTGCGGACGAGGCAAAGCTTCCGGTGATTATCCACAGCAGGGACGCAGCGCAGGATACTTACGAGGTAATGAAAGCAAATGATGCGGAGAAACTCGGCGGCGTCATTCACTGTTTTTCTTATCCGAAGGAAATGGCGCAAAAGTTTATGGATATGGGATTTTATCTCGGAATTGGCGGCGCGGTGACCTTTAAAAATGCGCGTAAAATCTGCGAGGTTGTGGAATATATGCCGATGGAAAAAATGCTGTTGGAAACAGACTGTCCGTACATGACGCCGGAGCCGAATCGGGGAAAAAGAAATGATTCTTTTAATCTCCCGTATGTTGTCAATAAAATTGCGCAGATTAAGGGGCTCAGTCCGGCGGAGGTCATTGACATTACCTGCGAAAATGCAAAAGACTTGTATGGGATTGGCAGAAAGAGGTTTGACTGATGGCTTATCTGGCTTCTTTGAACGCTACGAAAGAAATAATTGAACAGTACCGTTTTGTTTTTCAGAAAAAATACGGACAAAACTTTCTGATTGACGCGAACGTTGTGGAAAATATTGTCGGTGCGGCGGGCATTACCTCAGATGATTTCGTACTGGAAATCGGGCCGGGCATCGGTACGATGACGCAATATCTGTGCGAGCGCGCGGGAAAGGTACTGGCGGTTGAGATTGACCGTATGCTGATTCCGGTTTTAGAGCATACGCTGTCGGAGTACGACAATGTAGAAATTATGCAGCAGGACATTCTGAAAACGGATATTGCTACGATGATACAGCAGAAAAGCAATGGAAAGCCGGTAAAGGTCGTGGCAAACCTGCCGTATTACATTACGACGCCGATTCTCATGAAACTGTTTGAGAGCGGCGCGCCGGTCGAGAGCATTACGATTATGGTGCAGAAAGAGGTGGCGGAGCGTATGCAGACCGGGCCGGGAAGCAAAGATTACGGGGCGCTTTCTCTGGCGGTGCAGTATTATGCGCAGGCAAAGGTGGCGTTTACGGTGTCCGCCTCCTGTTTTATACCGCGGCCGAACGTTGATTCCGCCGTTATCAGACTGACGAAGCATCAGACGCCGGCGGTTGAGGTCAAAGATGAAAAAATGATGTTTCAGATTATTCGGGCGTCGTTTAACCAGAGGAGGAAAACGCTCGTAAACGGATTGAAAAACGCGCCGGCGCTGCCTTTTTCAAAAGAGCGGATTGTGGCGGCAGTCAGGGCAGTCGGAAAATCCGAAACTGTCCGCGGAGAGGCGCTGACGCTTCAGGAATTTGCCGCGCTGACCAATGAATTATTAAAGAAATAGAAAAAATTTTGGCAGGGACGGCGAGAGCTGTTTTATCAAAAGAATATTCAAAAATCTGGCTGACAGGGAAGTTTCCGGTGATAGGGACTTCCTTTTTTTCATATATTGTAGAAAAAAGCATGGACGGATTATGCTGAAAAATATCTATGATTTTTTAAAGAATAACGCCGGAATAGAAATGTTTATGGCGGTTGTGCTGCTGGTGGCGGTAACGGCAATCGCGTGTAATATGGAAAAAATTACGGAAAAAGAAAATCCTAAAACTACGCAGAATAAAAGCGGCAAAAATGCGGCGCTTCAGGGGAAAACGGTGGTGATTGATCCGGGACATGGCGGAAGCGATCCGGGAAAAGTCGGCGTGAGCGGAAAACTGGAAAAAGATTTGAATTTGCAGATTGCGTTTCAATTGCGGAACACTCTGTCGGCGCAGGGTTGTGAAGTCGTTCTGACGAGAGAGGAAGACAGGCATCTGGGAGAGGGTGAGAAATTTAGAAAGACGGCTGATTTGAACGCGCGGTGCAGCGTCATTACGGAGGCGGCAGAAAAAAATCCGGACGCCGTCATGATCAGTATTCATCAAAACAGTTTTGAGAGCCCGAAGGTAAAGGGCGCGCAGTGTTTTTACTATCATAATTCCGAAAAGGGCAGGGCTCTGGCGGAGGCGGTTCAGCAGCAGCTCAATGAAAAAATCAATGTGGAGAGAGCGAAAAAAACAAAGAGCAACCAGAATTACTATATGCTTATAAATAGCGATTGTCCGGGAATAATTATTGAGTGCGGTTTCCTGAGCAATCCTAAAGAGGAGGCAGATCTCTCAGACGAAACTTATCAGAAACGCATGGCGGAAACGATAGCGGAGGGCATCAAAGCGTATTATGGGGAATAATCGGTAAAAAGAGGTTTTTATGTCGATGAGATGGAATGTTTTTATAGCGATGAAGTGGAAAAGTTTGTAATTTTTAATGCTGTATGGTAGAATATGTTCCGTATAGGTCGTGAGGAATGAAATGAATACTGTTATTGAAAAAACCAGCGAAACGGATATTGACATGCGGATTATCAGGCGTGCGGCTGAAATTATTCGAGACGGAGGGCTTGTGGCGTTCCCTACGGAAACGGTTTACGGGCTGGGCGCAAACGCGCTTGACGGAGAAGCTGCCCGAAAAATTTACGCAGCCAAAGGCAGACCTTCCGATAATCCTCTGATTGTTCATATTGCGGATTTAAAAATGCTGGAGCCATTGGTGCAGGAAATTTCACCGGTGGCGGAAACACTCATGAAAAAATTCTGGCCGGGGCCGATGACGCTGATTTTTAAAAAGAGCGATATCGTTCCCAGACAGACCACCGGCGGGTTGGACACCGTTGCAGTGCGTTATCCAAGCAATCAGATTGCGCTTGCGCTCATTCGCGAGGCGGGGACTGCGATTGCCGCACCCAGCGGAAATTTATCCGGCAGACCGAGCCCGACAGAGGGAGAGCATATCATAGAAGATATGAATGGAAGGATTGATATGATCATTGACGGAGGGACGGTCGGTATGGGACTGGAATCCACGATTGTCGATGTCACTGTACAGCCGCCGATGATTTTACGGCCGGGATTTATTACCAGAGAAATGCTTAGAGAGACGGTAGGCGAAATAGATGTCGATCCGGCGATTTTGAAAAAACCTGACGCAGGATTTCAGCCGAAAGCGCCGGGAATGAAATACCGCCATTACGCGCCAAAGGCAGATTATCAGATATACAGGGGAAAAATTGAAAAAGTTGCGCAGGCAATTATCCGCGCTGCAAATGAAAAAGCGGCGCAGGGATTTAAGACCGGCGTAATTACGGTTGACGAGCATCAGAGTCTATATACGGACAAGCTGCATAGAGATGTGATAGTCGTTTCTATGGGAAGTTTAAAAAATCCGGAGACCGTAGCCAACCATTTATTTAAGGTACTGAGAGATTTTGATAAAGAGAACGCCGCCTTTATTTTTGGCGAAGCGTTTTCCGAGAAGCATGTAGGACAGGCTATTATGAATCGGTTGACAAAAGCAGCAGGCTATCAGGTGATAGACCTGTAAAAACCCGGAGGTAATATGTTAGAATTTTCAAAAATTTTATTCGTTACGGATACGGATACTTCAGCCGGCCCTTTGGCGGCTGCGCTGCTCAAACACTATTTGCCGTTAGAGCAGGTGCATATTGATTCCAGAGGACTGGCAGTACTGTTTCCAGAGCCGATGAATCCGAAGACTGTGGCAATCGCGTCTTCAAAGGGGCTCAGCATCGAACGTACCTCAATGCAGTTAGAGAGCGAGGATTTTGGACAGGACGTACTGGTACTGGTGCTGGACGAGTCCAAAAAACAGAGGATTTACGACGATTATGCGGAAGCAGTCAATGTCTATACTTTAAAGGAGTATATTAACGAAGAAGGCAGTATCAACAATCCGGACGGAGGAGAACTGGCAGATTATGCGAAACTTTATGAAACGTTAGATGAAGTGAATATCAAACTTTCAAACAAATTAAAGCAGAACAGAATCTAAACCGAAAAATTAAAAATCATTTCAGGGTAGGAAATTCATATGAATTTCCTACTCTTTGTAATAGCGGAAACGGTTGGTGTCTGTACTGACAGTCCCGCGCAGATTATTTTTGCAAGGAGCAGAAACATATGAGTGGAAAAAGAAAAGATTACATATCATGGGACGAGTATTTTATGGGAGTGGCTTCGCTGTCCGCGCTGCGTTCAAAAGATCCGAATACGCAGGTGGGCGCTTGTATTGTCAGCCCTGAAAATAAGATTATGTCTATGGGGTACAATGGTATGCCGATTGGCTGTGACGACGATGAATTTCCATGGAACCGCGAAAGCGAAGATCCATATGACAACAAATACTTTTACACGACGCACAGCGAATTAAACGCGATTCTCAATTATCGGGGCGGAAGTCTGGAGGGAGCGAAAATGTATGTAACGCTGTTTCCATGCAACGAGTGCGCCAAAGCGATTATCCAGTGCGGTATCAAGCAGGTCATTTATGCAGACGACAAATATGCGGACACGCCCGCAGTGAAAGCCTCAAAGAGAATGATGCGCGCCGCCGGCGTGGACTATATTCCGTATGAAAAGTCTGAAAAGGTCATTCAAATAAAAATCTAGGGGCGCAAAAGAGTAAGAACGATTTGGCGGATTTTGAATAATATAAATTGAGTATTCTTTAGGATTTTTGTATGGATTATCAATATATACCTTTTTATATGCAGGGAAATCCAATCGGAGGAATTTATGCGCCGCCAATAGAGGACAGAGATCTTGAATATGTCAAAGAGATGTACCCTCAGACATTCTCAAAAATTCAGGAGCAGGTCGATAGGGAATGTGACAAGCAGGAATTTGCGGGAAGCATGATGTTTGACGAATATCCGGATAAACTGACGTTGTACCGGATTGCAAACCGCATCTTTGACAATGTGAAGGAAGAAGAAAAAAATTGCAGAAAAAACTGTATCCAATATCCGGATAATCAGTGGTTGAAAGATATTATTATTGTCCTGCTGTTAAACGAAATGTTTCGCAGAAGACGGAAAAGACGGAAACGCGGGGCAGGGATTGTCAGTCCCCGCTGGTAGGATTTTGGAGTACAAAGTAAAAAGGCAGCGCCGGTGAAGCATCACATCGCGCCGCCTTTTTTATTTGGGAAGCCGGTTCGCGGGAAACCGAAAATATAGTTACAATGCGTACAAAATAATTGCAAAACACAGTTACAGTGCGCACAAAATAATTGCAAAACATAGTTACAGTGCGTACAAAATAATTGCAAAAAACTGTAAAATGCTTCCCGCCAGAATAAACAAATGGAAAACAGAGTGAATCCATTTCTTTTTTTTGCCAAGTCCGTACAGTATTGAGCCTATCGTATAGGCAACCCCGCCGGCTACGAGAAAAGCGACTCCGCCTGCGCCGACGACCTCGTATGTCTGTCTGACAAAGAGAATAATAATCCAGCCCATCGTCAGATAGCAAATCATCGAAAAGACATTATATTTCTTTAAATCAATGGCAGTGAGCGTGCAGGCAAAAATTGCGCAGCCCCAGACAATGCCGAAAAGCACCCACGCCAGAACCGGATACCGCTCTCTCATTGGAACAAGAAGCACCGGAGTGTAACTTCCTGCAATCAGGAAATAGATGGAGCAGTGGTCGAGCACCTGAAGAACTTTTTTTCCGGTGCCGCGCCGGAGTCCATGATAAACGCTGGACATCGTATATAACAAAATCAGCGTGGCGCCGTAAATGCAACTGGAAAGAACGCCTATGGCGCTGTGGTGCATGGCCGCAACAATAATGCACAGCACCAGCGCGGCAATCCCCAGCGCGCCGCCCACAATGTGGGATACCATATTAAAAATCTCCTCTCCCTTTGAGTAATCTGGGAGCTGCCGGTCTTTGAGTTTTGTTCTTTTTTTCATAGTCAGCCTCCGTTGATAGTATTATAACATCTTACGCGTCATGTAGTATTAAAAACTACATGAATTATAAACGTTCTGATGGCGCCTGTCAAGCAAATCAGAAACCTGTCTGCCCTGTACTTATCATATATAAAAATCAGAGAGAAATATGTTTTTTTATGAAATTTAAAATTGTAATATTTTTTATATTGAAAAAAACAAAGAAAATTAAGTTTTATTAGGAAAAAAGTTCATTTACAAAATTTGTCAAAAAAGGTATGGACATTTCGGATTTTGTCGAATATAATTTGGTTACGCTCAAAACACAAGCGGAGCGCAGGGGACTCGAAAGTCTTATTTAAGGGGGGAAAATATGGTATGAAAACCGGAGTTTTAGCGGTCTGTGATCCGGATCCGGATTACACGCAAAACCTTATGGAGTATATCAGCCAAAAAGCGGGTATGCCCTTTAAGACGATTGCTTTTACAAATGTAGAAACTTTATTAAAGTACACACAGTCGGAACAGATTGACGTTCTGATGATTTCAAATTCGGCGATGAATGAGCGCGTGGAAGCCTGCGCCATTGAAAAAGTCATCTTACTCTCGTCCGGAGAAATCTTTTCAAAATACAAAGGATACCCATCAATTTACAAATACCAATCCACAGAAAAAATTATCAGAGAAGTACTGGATTATTATGCAGAAATTTATCATGAGGAGGAAACCATTCCCGCCGCGTCCGGTCATGCCGGACTGATAGGAGTTTACGCGCCGCAGGGATTGGAGAGCGGGACGCTGCTTGCCCTTGCGCTGTCAAAAATGTACGCGCATGAAAATACCGTACTGTATATCAGCATGGAGGAATTTTCCACGCTGCATGAGTTAATGGAAAAGACATACGCGTCAGACCTGTCGGATTTAATGTACTATTACAGACAAAATCCCGCCGGACTGAACGTCAGGCTGCAGGGCGTGATTGAGCATTATCAGGGGTTTGATTATATTCCACCGCCGGCTTTTTCCGGAGATTTACGGGAGGTCAGGGCGCAGGAATGGCTTGGGCTGATACAGGCGATAGATTCCTTTGGCATTTACGATTACATAATTTTACAAATCAGCCCGATGGTAGAAAATCCGTTTGAAATGCTGGAGTTCTGCAGGAAAGTTTATGTTCCCTTTAGAGAGGGGTATCTTTCTGAAACCAAAATGCAGGTCTTTGAAAAGTACTTACTGACCGGCGAAAAGGAAGCGCTGTTTCACAAAATGCTTCAGATAAAAATGCCGGAATTGTCCGATGCGGGGACAGGCCTTTGGTATTTGGAAAAACAACTGACGGGGATTATGGAAACGCTTGCGCAGTACGCAGGCAGGGAGGAGTATGCGGTATGAAAGAAACTCTTATAGATGAAAACGCGTTGCGGACTCAGGTGATTGACGCGATTGATATGTCTGCGGAGCCGGAGGACGGACAGATTCATGAAATTATAGACAGGGTGCTGTGCGGTGCGCTCAATGTGAAAGCGATGAGTATCAGCCAGAGGAGCCGTATCCACAAAAAAATATTTGATTCCATACGGGGACTGGGCATTATTGACACGTTGATGGAGGATCAGGAGATTACCGAAATTATGATCAACGGGCCGAACCATATCTTTGTAGAGCGGCATGGCAGGATAGAACCCGCCGACAGCGGATTTACTTCGGAGAGCAGTTTAAACGACATCATACAAAAAATTGTAGGAAAAAATAACCGGCGCGTCAACGAGAGCAATCCGATTACAGATACCCGTTTGGAAGACGGTTCCAGAGTTAATGTCGTGCTGCCTCCGGTCGCATTGGACGGAGCTGCCGTTACCATCAGACGGTTTCCAAAAAAGAGTATCCGAATGAAGGATTTGATACAGTGGAACAGTATTTCCGATGAAGTGGCGGCATTTTTACAAAACTTAGTCCGCGCCGGATATAACATTTTTGTCAGCGGCGGTACAGGTTCGGGAAAGACGACGTTTCTCAATGTCCTTTCAAATTATATCCCGTCGGACGAGCGGGTGATTACGATTGAGGACTCGGCGGAGCTGCGGCTGGAGCATGTCGAAAACCTTATCCGCATGGAAACAAGGCAGGAAAATGCAGAGGGGAGCAATGAAATCACAATCAGGGATTTAATCCGCACCTCCCTGCGAATGAGGCCGGATCGCATTATTGTCGGGGAAGTGCGCGGCGCCGAGACATTGGATATGCTTCAGGCGATGAATACCGGTCATGACGGTTCTATGAGTACCGGTCATGCAAATTCCCCAAAGGATATGCTTTCCAGACTGGAAACGATGGTTCTGATGGGCGTTGAAATTCCTTTGGCAGCAGTGCGGGCGCAGATTGCTTCGGCGGTGGACATTATTGTGCATCTCGGAAGGCTGCGGGACAAAAGCCGGCGGGTACTGCAGATTGACGAGGTAACCGGAGTCTGTGACAGTCAGATACAGTTAAACCCTTTGTACCGGTTTCAGGAAAAAGAAATGCGTCGGGAAAAAATACAGGGGGATTTCGTCAAACTGCATGAACTGAAAAACGTAGAAAAACTAAAAAAGTATGGGGTGGTTAAATAACGGGTTATGAAAAGCAAATTATCTAAGAGGGAGATATTTCTGAATATTTTGATGCTTTCAGGGATTATTCTGACGATTGCAAAACTGTTTTACGGAACATTTTTTGCGTCAGTTTTCTTACTTCCCCTCATTATTCCACTATACAAACAGAGAAAAAGGCAATTGCTCGAAAAGAAAATACAAAAGTTTGAAATCATGTTTAAAGATATGCTGACTGCCCTGTCAGATGCGTTGAAAACAGGATATTCCGTTGAAAATGCAATGAGGGAAAGTTATCAGTCCATGAAGAACTTATACGGGACGCATAGCGAAATCTGTACAGAGATGCGCTCAATGCTGTCACAGCTTCAACTGAGCGTTCCGATTGAGTCGGTTTTCAAGGACTTTGCCCGCCGCACAAAACTAAAAGACGCGGTTTTGTTTTATCAGATTTTTGCGGTTGCAAAAAAGATGGGCGGAAATATGGACATGGTAATTAAGAGTGTGACGGACAGTATCGTACTCAAAGAATCCGTCAAGGCTGAAATTGACGTGGAAATCAACGGAAAGAAAATGGAACATCGGGTGATGATGGTGATACCGTTCTTCCTGATTTTATATGTCAGCGCTTCATCGGAAGGATTTCTGAATGTCATGTATCAGACCATTCTCGGAAAAATTATTATGAGTATATGCGTTGCGGGGTATTTTATCGCATACCTGTGGGGAGAAAAAATTGTGCGTGTGGAGGTGTAGGAGATGGCTGTATACATGGGTGGCCTTTTCATTCTTTTTACGGCGTTTCTTCTGACAATTCCGTATAAGAGAAAAGAAAGAAAAAAACTATCTAAAAAAGAACACCGGTTATGGTTTTTGTATGGACTTTCCATGTTTTTGGCTGACCGGATTCCAAAAAAATTCCGGCAGAAAAATACAGAAAGCGGAAAAATGCTGGCAGTTCTCTGCGTTAAAGAAAATGTTTCTCAGGAAAAATATCTTTATCTGGTTCAAAAAATTTCCATCTGTCTGTGCATTTTGTTTTTCGCCTGTGCTGTCGGCGCACCGGTCACTCTTTCGGAACAGGAGCAGTCGGCGCATAAGCTTGTTGCACTGGAGAGAAAAGTTACCGGAGATACGGATTATCATTTCGTGGCGGAAAAGAAAAACGGTGAAACGGAAAAGATTGACGTAACGCTTCAGGAGCAGGAACTGCCGGAAGAAGAAATCCGCAGACGGTTAGAGGGAAAGAGGCAGGAGCTTCAGAACATTTTTCTTGGAAAAAACAAATCGCCGGATTATGTAAATATGCCGTTGAACCTTGTTACCGATTTCGGAAAAGACAGGATTGCAGTCAGTTGGGAACTGGAAAATACGACGTGGGTGGATTACGAAGGAAATCTGTCTGAGGATATTCCGCAGGAAGGGCAGCCGGTTTCCGTCAGGGCGACAATGACATGGAAAAACGTAAGCATTATTTATGAATTTATGATTTACGTTTTTCCACAAAAGCAGAGCAATGATTTACAGTCCAAACTGCAAAAGTATGTGAATGAAAGCGGGGCCGACCGGAAAAAAGTTGCATTGCCGACAGAGATTGACGGGCAGCAGGTGACTTATTTTGAGGAGTTTTCCAAAGTAGGACAGTGGCTTCTGCCTATCGGACTGGTTGTGGCGCTGGCAGTATTTTTCTTAAAGGATAAGGATTTGAAAAAGAAACTGCAGGAGAGAACAATTCAAATGGAGCATGATTATCCGGAAATAGTCAATCAAATACTATTGTACTACGGCGCGGGACTTTCCATGAAGTCTGCGTTTGAGAAAATAGTGGAAAATTACAGGCGTGAGAAGGCGGCCGGCGAACGGAACAGCAGGTTTGCATATGAGGAGTTGGATATGGCGCTGACGAAAATGAAAAGCGGCATTTCTGAAGTTGCGGCAATCAATGAGTTTGGCAGCCGGTGCGGACAACAGAATTATATCCGGCTTTCCGGAATTATTGAACAAAACCAAAGGCATGGGACAAAAGAACTTTCACTGGCGCTGAGGGCAGAATTAAACCACGCAATGGCGGAAAGGAAAAACCATGCGCTGAAAGAGGGGAGTACCATATCAGCGAAGCTGTTGGGGCCTATGATTTTAATGTTAATCATTGTCATGGTCATTATCATGGTTCCGGCAATGATGTCTATGAATTTTAATTGAAAAGCATTCCTATAGAACATGAAATTTGACAATTAAAAAAATCTCCCAGTATGATGTAAGAAAGTTTGGCGACTTTTA
>CANRMF010000041.1 GCA_947631665.1 uncultured Lachnospiraceae bacterium
ATTCTTGCAGATTTGTTTTCGGTGGACGCGGTAATTAACACCGGCGTGGCGGGCTCGCTCAATCCGGCAATCCATATGGGCGATATTGTTATTGCTACGGACGCATTGGAACACGACGTTGATGTCACGCCGCTGGGATATAAAGAAGGAGTCTTTCCGGATATGGAGCGCAGTTGTTATCCGGCGGATCAAAGGCTGCAGCAGATGGCAGGAAAGTGCGTTGCGCATACAAAGCTTTCTGTCAATGTTCATTTTGGACGGGTGGTGTCCGGAGACCAGTTTATCGCGGCGCAGGAAAAGAAAGCATGGCTGAGGGAAACTTTCCATGGGGACTGCACAGAGATGGAGGGAGCGGCGATAGCGCATACGGCATGGCTGAACGGACTTCCGTTTCTCATAATCTGCGCAATTTCCGATCATGCGGACGGCGGCGAGGAAAAGGACTGTCCGGAATTTGAAAAAATGGCGGCTGAAAATTCCATAAAGCTGTTAATGGAACTGATTCAAAATTATTCCTGAAAATAATAAAAGAATTTTAATATCCCTGTTTTCCATATTCGGAGAACGGGGATTTTTTCTGTCAACATTTGACGAACGATTTTGGGTGATAGAGGAAACGCCTTGTGATAAAATAAGGTTAGAAAAATTTATGAGGGGGATTGAAAATGTTTGATGCAAATATTTTAACGCAATGGGTGAACGCAGCTTTTAATGAAAACCGGTTTCTGTATGTTTTAGGCGGGATTTTTATTCTTGGGGTTTTGGTCAAGAGTATTGTCGTGGCAAATTACAGGAAACTGATTAAAGGGGCGGAAAATATGAATCAGGCGGAGAGCGCGGTACTCCGGCAGATTAAGATGCGCATTGACAGCGTGCGGGAAGTGCAGGGAATTATTGTGGAACCGGAGGCGCTCGTAGAACGCCAGTTAAACCGCTGTAAGATTTTAAAACTTTCCATCAACACAATGGATTCTTTAATTCACTGGTGCGCGGTGCTTATTCTTGTCTGGTCTGTCGCGGGACTGATTGTAAACCGCAGCGCAATCAATATGTTTATCGGAATCGGGATAGCGCTGGTGCTCGAAGCGATTGATTACAGTTTTGATACGGACAGGCTCAGAAAAGAATTTCAGACAATTATGATTGACTATATCGTAAATAACGGCGTCGAAAAAAAGCGTGAACTGGAGGAGACGCTGTCGGAAACAAATCTGGAGGATACAGACAGTGAAATGAAGGAAATCATTTTAAATCAGGTGATTGGCGAATTTTTGCAGTAATTAAGCCATAATATCACAATTTAGTCTTGATAAAAATGTTTCTAAAGCCTATAATATAATAGTTTAGTTCGTATAACGGAGGAAAAAAGAAATGGCTAAGATAACATTTGATTATTCAAAGGCATCTCAGTTTATTACAAATGAAGAAATAAACAGCATGAAGGCAAGCGCTGAGAATGCAAAAGCAGTTTTGGTCAATAAGACAGGGGAGGGTAATGATTTCTTAGGCTGGATTGATTTACCGGTTGATTATGATAAAGAAGAATTTGAGAGAATTAAAAAGGCAGCGGCAAAAATTCAGAGCGATTCCGAAGTGCTGATTGTAATCGGCATCGGAGGTTCTTATCTTGGAGCAAGAGCCGCGATTGATTTTCTGGGACATGATTTTTACAACAATGTATCTAAGGAAATCCGAAAGACGCCGGAAATTTATTATGCGGGAAATAACATCAGCTCCTCTTATCTTCAGGGACTTTTAGATGTTGTTGGAGACAGGGATTTTTCCGTAAACGTTATTTCAAAATCCGGTACGACCACAGAGCCGGCGATTGCATTTCGGGTATTTAAAGATAAACTTGAAAAGAAATACGGAAAGAAAGAGGCCGCAAAGAGAATTTATGCGACCACAGACAAGGAAAAGGGTGCGTTGAAAGTGCTTGCGACAGCGGAAGGCTACGAAACGTTTGTCGTTCCGGACGATGTAGGCGGCAGATTTTCCGTACTGACGGCGGTAGGACTTCTTCCGATTGCGGTCAGTGGCGCGGATATCGACCAGTTGATGGCGGGAGCGGCCAGCGGCAGGGAGAGAGCGTTAAACGCAGCTTATGAAGATAATGACGCGCTTCAATATGCGGTAATCCGGAATATCCTTTACCGTCAGGGAAAGAGCGTGGAAATTATCGCAAACTATGAGCCGGGACTTCATTATGTCAGCGAGTGGTGGAAACAGCTTTACGGAGAGAGCGAAGGAAAAGAGTTAAAGGGTATTTTCCCTGCGGCAGTCGATTTGACGGCAGACCTTCACTCTATGGGGCAGTACATTCAGGACGGTAGCAGACTTATGTTTGAAACCGTATTAAATGTGGAAAATCCAAAAGCTGAAATTATGATAGAAAAAGCAGAAGAAGATTTAGACGGGCTGAATTATCTTGCCGGAAAGAACATGGATTTTGTAAACAAGAGCGCCATGAACGGTACGATTTTAGCGCACACTGACGGAAAAGTGCCAAATCTCATGGTAAAAATTCCGGAGCGCACCGAGTTTTATCTGGGCGAGCTGTTCTATATGTTCGAGTTTGCCTGCGGCGTCAGCGGTTATATTCTTGGGGTAAATCCGTTTAACCAGCCGGGCGTGGAAAGTTACAAGAAAAATATGTTTGCATTTCTCGGCAAACCGGGCTTTGAAGATTTGACAGCAGAACTGTTAAAGAGATTATAAAAAGAGCGCGTCAAAGACGCGTCTGATTTGAAAAAAGAGGGTATCCTTCAGATATGACACGTTAAAAGTCATATTTTGGGACGCCCTCTTTTTTATGAAAGCCGCATTTTGCGGAGAAATTTTTCTGAAAACTTTTGCTAAACGTCTTCCTCAATCACATAAAAATCCAGATAATCAAAATCAACAGGCTCTACAAAACTGTCCTGCGTAAAGCGGGTTCGGGCAATCCGTTGAAATTCCTGAATATTGGTATTAAGCCAGATTGGAGTACTCAGGTCAAATTCTTCACAAATCATGTCTAACGCTTTAAAAACCTTGTGGGTTCTTGTGTCGTCAATCTCCAATTCGACCGTAGTGCTTTTAAGCATATGATTACTTTTAAAAGTTCTTCCCCAGACACGAAACATAGTATTCTCCCTGTTGCTTCTATAAAAAAACGGTATATTTTTCCGACAGTGTTCTCCGGATAAGTTTATGATAAAATCCAAAAAATGTAAAGGGATAGCATAAATTGTGTTTGAAAAACAGCGGACTTCTATATTTTGTGGCGCAGACGACAGGAATTACTTTTTTCTTTTATTCTTGACGCAATAATGTTATACTATGTATTACTGGACAAACCGAAATCGGATTACAGCATATAATATAGCAGACCATAAAAAGTATTGAAGTAATTAAGGTGTACGTTATGGCAAAAAAGAAGAAAATTAAAGGAAGAATTCATCAATATCTCAAAACGCCCGTTTACTGGGATTTGTTTTGGGTGGCGGTTGCCGCAGTTACATATGCAGTTGATAAAAAGGCCGGTTATATTTTAATGGCGGCGGCAGCGCTTTATATTGTGATTTCTCTGGCGCTGTATGTAAAATTCCAAAAAAATATCCAGCCGAGAATGGCGGACTACGGCGCGCAGTACGGGCTGGTACAAAAGCAGTTACTTTATGAACTGGAGATTCCGTATGCGCTGCTTGAAGAAAACGGAAAAATTCTCTGGTCTAACATGGAGCTGGCGGAGATGTTTCAAGGGAAAAATCCGAGAAACAAAAATGTTATGGAGCTGCTTCCGGATATTTGTCCGGAATACCTCCAGTTTGATGAAACCGAAAAAAATGAGGTTCAGATTGAACATGAAGGGAAAATACTGCGTGCGATTTTTAAGGAAATTTCCTTAAAGGAAACGGTAGAAGACAAAGATTTTCCGCTGCTTGATCAGGGGAAAGGCGTTATGATCTGTATGTATCTGTTCGACGAAACGCAGATTCAGAAGTTAATCAAGGAAACAAAAGACGAGAAGCTCGTTACGGCCAACATCTATATTGATAATTACGACGAAGTGCTGCAAAGCGTTGAGTCCACCCGCCGCACGCTGCTGGTGGCGCTGATTGACCGTAGAATTAACATTTATTTTTCACAGTATGACGGAATTGTCCGGAAACTGGAAAATGACAAATATTTTGTAATGTTTAAAACCAAATACATCAGCAAAATGCAGAGCAATAAATTTTCCGTTTTAGATGAGGTTAAAACAGTCAATATCGGAAACGGTATGCCGGTCACGATTAGTATTGGTATCGGAATGGGCGGAAGGACGCTTCAGGAAAGTTATGAGCTGTCTACGACGGCGATTGACATGGCGCTGGGACGCGGCGGCGATCAGGCAGTCTTAAAAGACGGAAATAAGGTTTATTACTATGGAGGAAAATCGAAATCCGTAGAAAAAAATACAAGAGTTAAGTCCCGCGTGAAGGCAACGGCATTTCGGGATTTGATTGATACAAAATCCGAAATCTATATTATGGGGCACCATATCGGGGACAACGATTCCTTTGGCGCGGCTGTCGGTATTTACCGCATTTGTAAGACTATCGGAAAGAAAGCGCATATTGTACTTGGCGATATGGGCAGCAGTGTTCAGGAACTCGTCGAGGCTTTTCAGGACGCGGAGGGATATGAAGACGACTTTATTCTGTCCGGTGCGGAGGCTTTGGAACGATTGGATAAAAACGACGCGCTGATTTTGGTAGACGTGAGCAGGGCAGATTATACGGAATATCCGGAATTAGTCCGGCAGGCGCAGTGCATTGTTGTTTTCGACCATCACCGGCAGACTACCGACGGGATTGAACACGCGCAGTTGTCGTATGTGGAATTATCCGCATCTTCTGCCAGCGAAATGGTCGTAGAAATTATGCAGTACATCAATGAGACGGTCAAATTGACAAAGATGGAGGCGGAGGCGCTGTACAGCGGTATTATGGTGGACACCAACAATTTCACCGACAGAACCGGCGTCAGAACGTTTGAGGCTGCGGCATATTTGAAAAAGAGCGGCGCGGACGTTACGGCTGTGCGGCGAATGTTTCGCGAAGAAATGGCGGATTACAAGGCAAAGGCGACGGCAATCCGAAATGCGGAAATTTTTATGGACTTCTACGCGCTGTCGGTATATATTCCAAACGGGCAGGAGGTTTCTCCGACTGTCGTAGGCGCGCAGGCGGCAAACGAACTGCTGAATGTCAAAAATATCAAGGCTTCGTTTGTGCTGACGCCGTACCATGACCAGATTTATATCAGCGCCCGCTCTGTCGGCAGAGTGAACGTCCAGACGATTATGGAAGAATTTGGCGGCGGCGGACATATGAATCTTGCGGGCGCGCAGGTGAAAGAAACGAGTGTGGAAGAAGTTTTGAAACAGATAAAATTTGCAATAAAACAAAAAGCACAGGAGGGAGAACTCTAATGGAAGTGATTTTATTACAGGACGTAAAATCTCTTGGTAAAAAAGGAGAAATCGTAAATGTTAATAACGGTTATGCGAGAAATTACATTTTACCGAAGAAGCTTGGAATTGAAGCCAACGGAAAAAATCTGAACGACTTGAAGCTGCAAAAGAGAAATGAGGAGAAAGTCGCAAAAGAAAAACTGGAGGAAGCGCAAAAACTGGCAGATGAATTAAAGGAAAAGTCAGTGACGGTGAAAATTCAGGCCGGAGTGGAAGGGAAAGTTTTCGGCTCTATTTCAAATAAAGAAATTTCTTTAGAGGCGAGACGGCAGCTTGGACTTGAAATTGACAAGAAAAAGATTGTCATTCCGGAACCGATGAAGGCGCTTGGAACATACCATGTAAATATTAAACTTCACAAAGACGTAACGGCCACACTGGCAGTGAAGGTAGAAGCAAAGTAATTATCGGGACGGGAGAAAAAATATGGACGAGGCAGTAGTAAAAAGAATTATGCCCCATAGCAACGAGGCGGAGCAGGCGGTAATCGGTTCCATGATGATGGATACCGACGCAATTCCCGTAGCGATGGAAAAAATAAATGAAAACCATTTTTATAACCGTCAGTACGGCTCTCTGTTTAAAGCGATGGCAGAGCTGTTTAATGAGGGAAAAACCTGCGATTTAATTACGATTAAAGATAAACTGGTTGAAATGAACGTTCCATCGGAAGTAATCAGTATTGATTTCATCAAAAATATTCTGGAGATGGTGCCGACTTCAGCAAATATCAGACAGTATGCGGATATTGTGTATGAAAAAGCGGTGCTGCGCAATCTCATTCGCGCCAGCGAGGAAATTGCAAATACCTGTTATGCGGGGAATAAAAAGCTTGAGGTGATTCTGGAGGATACGGAAAAGAAAATTTTTGATTTAATTCAGACGGGAAATACCGGAGACTATACGCCGATACAGCAGGTGGTAATCAACGTCATTGATAAGGTAGAGCACGCTTCCCACACAAAGGGCAGTATTACGGGACTTCCTACGGGACTTACAAGACTCGACCACCAGCTTTCGGGATTACAGCCGTCAGATTTAATTCTTCTTGCGGCAAGACCGTCGGTTGGAAAAACGGCATTTGTGCTGAATATTACGGAAAATATTGCAATCAAGCACAATCAGGCGGTGGCGATTTTCAGTCTGGAAATGTCAGGAGAACAGTTGGTACAGCGTATCCTTTCCCAAAATTCTATGGTAAATTCCCAGAAAATTCGTGTCGGGGAGTTGTCAGACAATGAATGGGCGAATATTGTGGAATCCGCAAACGTAATCGGCAATTCCAATATCATTATTGACGATACGCCGGGCATCAGCATCGGGGAAATGCGTTCCAAATGCCGTAAGTTTAAGTTAGAAAAAGATATTAAACTGGTGATTGTGGATTATATGCAGTTGATGACGACAAACGGACATTCCAACAGCAGGGAACAGGAAATCGCAGAAATTTCCAGAACGTTAAAAGGAATTGCAAGGGAGTTGAATGTGCCGGTCATTGCATTGTCGCAGTTAAACCGCGCGTCGGAATCCAGAGAAGATAAAAAGCCGATTATGGCAGACCTGCGTGAGTCCGGTTCGATTGAGCAGGACGCCGACGTGGTTATGCTGTTGTCCAGATATTACGACAGGGAAACAAAGACCGAAGACAAGAACCGCATTATTGTCAATGTGGCAAAACAGCGTAACGGCCCTACGGGAGAAATTGAACTTGTATGGCTGCCGGAGTTTACGAAGTTTGAAAATGCGGAGAAAGAGGACAAAGAGGACAACAGGATATAAAAAACCCTTTTTTGACAAAGATACAAAAGGTTACATTTTTTGTAGTGCTAAGATGATTGAATCCTACATATACTGGTTTTATAATTGAGATGTTCCATAAAGGGGCGTCTCAATTTTTTGTTAGGAGGTTTTTATGGGGGAAAAAAGATATATGATTTCAGATGCGTCCAGAATGTTGGGAATTGAATCACATGTACTGAGATACTGGGAGGAGGAGCTTGACATTGTAATTCCGAGAAACGAGATGGGGCATCGGTATTATACAGATTATCATATCAATTTACTAAGAAACATACGAAAATTAAAACAGCAGGGATACGGGCTGCGGGCAATTAAAATGATGCTGTCCGACCCGAACGGGGCGTCAGAAAAAAATACCGGCAATCTGCCTGAAATCCGCGTTAATTTTGAAGCGGAAAACAGGTTGGAAGCGGCGGAAAGTTCAATGAACGCAAAGCTGGAGCAGTTCCAGAGTATTATGGACGGCATTGTGTCAAAGGCAATTCACAATTCGACAAAAAATCTGGGAAAAGAATTGAGCGACGACGTGAGCCAGAATGTGTTAAAGGGTGTGAATTACATGATGAGACTTCAAGATGAAAAGGAGGACGCCCGTTATAAAAAGTTGGACGAGTTGATGAGAAGCCGGCAGAAAGAGAGCCGGAAAGAGCGGCGGAACCGTCAGAAAGCAGAAAAAGTGCTGGCAAAGGATTTGAAAAAGACCAAGGCGGCAGCAGAAAAAAAGGCAAAGAACGATGTCGTAAAAAAAGGAAAGGTGGAAGCTACGGTCTGAAAGAAGTATTGAAGATACCGCTACATATCTTTTATGTAAAAATAAAACAGCCTTCCGATTGTGCGAACACAGGGAAAGCTGTTTTATTTTTTCATGCTTAGTCAAGTTTAATGGAATCGGTTGGGCAGGAACCTGCACAAGCACCACATTCGATACATGCGTCAGCGTCAATTACATATACACCATCAGCTTCCTGAATAGCGCCAACAGGACATGCTCCCGCGCAGGCGCCGCAGCCGATACAGCCGTCATTGATTTTGTAAGCCATTATGTACGCCTCCTTAATTTAATAATATCATTTCATTGCCGGAAACATCAGCAGATGCGCCGCAGGCAATGAAGACTGTAACAATATCATAATACAATTAAAAGGAGATTGCAACAAATAATCAAAGGAAATCTGTGAAAGAAATCCTGCCAATTATTTCGTTTTTGCCTTTTTTATGGAAAAGATAAATTCCGTTCCGACGCCCTCTGTGCTGATGACGTCAATCGTTTCGTTGTGCGCCATGATGATTTCCCTGACAATGGAAAGCCCGATGCCGGAGCCTGTTTTGTCACGACCGCGCGACAAATCCGTTTTGTAAAAACGCTGCCATATTTTGTCCAAAGAATCCTTCGGAATACCGATGCCGAAGTCTTTGACGGAGCAGTATACCTTGTCGCCCTTATTGGACAGTTTAATAATAATCTTTGCGTGCGTGTTGCTGAATTTAATCGCATTGTCCAAAAGGTTGTAAAGCACCTGTTCTATTTTTCCTTTGTCCGCACTGACATTGTAGTGCTTTGATGGAAACTGGAGTACCAGTTCAATGTTTTTCTTTTCGCAGACGCCCTGAAATGTGCTGACTGTGGAGGTAAGCACAGCCTCCATGTCGAAATCTTCAAATATGAGTTCAGGGCCGGTGCTGCTCCAACTGTTTAACTCCCGCAGTCCGGTGGTCAGGCGTTCCAGACGTTCGGCCTCTGAGAGGACAATCGAAAGGTATTTGTTGTGCTCCTCCGGCGGAATCGTTCCGTCCATCATTGCCTCAATATATCCTTTAATGGAGGTCAGAGGCGAGCGGAAGTCATGGGAAATGTTGGAGATAAATTCCTTTTGGTAATCTCTGGAGTTTCCAAGCTGTTTTGCCATATAGCGCAGGGAATTTGCCACGTCGCCAAGCTCGTCGTTATTATCCACTTTAAAATCCTGATAATCGAAATTTCCTTTTGCGTATTCCATCGCCGCAATGCGGATCTGCTTGAGAGGAAAATAGATAAACCACACAAAATTAAAAAAGATAATCAGCGACAAAAGCAGTATTACGGCGTAGGTAATGTATAAACTTTTTACAATCTGATCCGGAGATTTCTGGTTGATAAATAAATTCCTGCACCATCTGGAAATAATAAAAAATCCAGAAGAAGCAAACAGAAGATATCCGGTGAAAAATTTGGTAATAATTGAATCCCGCATTATTTTTTATGCACCTCAAATCTGTAACCGACACTCCAGACAGTCCCGATAGACCATTCGTCGGTATCGGCAATTTTTTCACGAATCCGCTTGATGTGGACGTCCACAGTCCGCGTGTCGCCGGCGTACTCATAGCCCCAAATCTGGTCTAAAAGCTGTTCTCTGGTAAATACCTGATTTGGCGAAGCGGCAAGAAAATATAACAGTTCAATTTCTCTTGGCGTCATATCCACAGGGTTTCCCTTGTAAATCACTTCGTAATTCGAGCGGTTAATCTTCAAATCTTTATACTCTACATATTTATCGGAAGACGACGTAACGACAGGGGAAGTAGGAACTTCATGGTATCTGCGGAGAACCGCCTTAACTCTGGCAACAAGTTCTTTGGAGTCGAACGGTTTAATCATATAGTCGTCCGCGCCAAGTTCCAGACCGAGCACTTTGTCAAACACCTCCGTTTTTGCGGAGAGCATAATAATCGGAACATTGGAGTTTTTGCGGATTTCCCGACAGACTTCATAACCGTCGATACCCGGCAGCATTAAGTCGAGCAGAATCAGATCCGGCGAAAACTCGGCAAACGCTTTCAGCGCCGCCTGCCCGTCATTTTCAATTCTGGTTTCAAAACATTCCTTTGTCAGATATAACGAAATAAGATTTGCGATATTCTGATCGTCGTCCACAATGAGTATTTTCTGTTTGTTTGCCATAATAAAAACCTCCGTATCTATTTATTTAAATTCGACGACGGTTGCGCCTGCGCCGCCCTCGCCGAGACCGCCGTTGCGGAATGATTTTACGTAACTGCAGTTTTTCAGATAAGACTGCACCGCGCTCCGCAGCGCTCCGGTTCCCTTGCCATGAATAATGGAAACCTGAGGGAGCCTTGCAATATAGGCGTCGTCGAGATATTTTTCCAGCGCGCCGATTGCTTCGTCGACTGTTTTGCCAATCAGATTCAGTTCCGTTTTAATCTGCAGCGATTTGGACAGCTTAATTTTTCCGGCGCCGTTTTTCTGATATCCCGGCGCGCGGATTTCCGGCTCGTCAATAATTTCCAAATCGGAGATGGACACCTTAGAATTTAAAATGCCCATTTTCACTGTGACAATGCCGTCTTTGTTTGGCAGAGAAGCAACCGTTCCGTTTAAGTTCATGCTTAACACCCTGACGCCGGTGCCGAGTTTAAAATCAGATGCCTGATAGTTCTTTTTCGGCGTTTTCGGTTTGAGGTCGGAAGCACCCTGATTTTTCTTCAGCGAAGCGCCGACTTTCGCGCGGGCTTTTTCCATTTCCTTTGCGTTGCCGGAACTTCCGTATTTATGAAGTGTTTTAATTGCCTCGTCGGCAGTTTCCTTTGCTTCTTTTAAAATGCCTGCGGCTTCTTCTTTTGCTTTTTGAAGAATGGTTTCCCGCTGGGCTTTCAGCCGTTTTGTCCTTTGTTCGTAATCATTTTTCAGGGACTTAATCTGTGATTTGTACACAGCAATCGTGTCCTGATCCTTCTCAATCTGAATCCGCTGCCGCTCGATTTCCGAAAGAACGTCTTCAAACTGCCGGTCGTTTCGATCCAGCCGGCTTTCAGCGTCGTCAATAATATATTCGGGAAGTCCGAGTTTTTTTGAGATTGCAAACGCGTTGCTTTTTCCGGGAATACCGGTCAGCAGTCGGTAAGTCGGCTGAAGGGTTTCCACATTAAATTCACAGCTTGCATTCTGAACGCCTTCGGTGGAAAGTGCAAACAGTTTGAGTTCGCTGTAATGGGTTGTCGCCATCGTGCGGACGCCCATATTTTTTAAGAAAGCCAAGATGGAAATGCCAAGCGCCGCGCCCTCCACCGGATCGGTGCCGGCGCCCAGTTCGTCAAACAGCACAAGACTGTCCATGTCGGCGTGTTTTAAAATATGTACGGTATTTACCATGTGGGCGGAAAATGTACTGAGGTTTTGCTCGATACTCTGTTCATCGCCGATGTCTGCGAAAACCTCTTGGAACACTGCAAGACGGCTTCCCTCAAAAGCGGGAATATGCAGTCCCGCCTGCCCCATCAGCGTCAGAAGTCCTGCGGTTTTCAGGGAAACTGTTTTACCGCCGGTATTCGGGCCGGTTATAATGAGCAGCGTGTAGTCTTTTCCGAGACTGATATCAATCGGTACGACTTTCTGAGCGTCTAAAAGCGGGTGGCGCGCCTGTTTGATTTCTATAATTCTTTGGTCGTTGAACTCCGGCATGGAGGCCTTCATATCCTTTGCCAGAGAAGCTTTTGCAAAAATAAAATCAAGCCGCGTCAACAACTCCATATCCGTCCGCAATTCGGAAAGATGCTCTGCGCAGGCAGCCGATAAATTCGCTAAAATTATCTGGATTTCATCAGCCTCTTTTGCATAGAGCTGTTTTAACTGATTGTTTAACTCCACTACCGAAGCGGGTTCAATAAAGAGGGTAGAGCCTGTGGAAGACCGGTCGTGGACGATACCGGATACTTGGGCGCGGTGCTCTGCTTTTACCGGAACGCAGTATCTTCCGTCGCGCATGGTAATCAGCGAATCCTGCAGATAGGTTTTGCCGGAGAGGGAGTTCACCAGCGAAGAAAGCTGCGAGTGAATCCGGTCGTTGGCAAGCTTCATCTGTCTGCGGATACTTTTCAAATTTGCGGAGGCGTCGTCTGCAATTTCCTCCTCCGAAATAATACAGCGTTCGATATCATTTTTCAGGGGGCTTAGAGGCGCAACCGCATCAAAGATTTCCGTCAGGCTGTCGGAATGTTCGTCTTCTTTTCCGGAAAAGGCTTTAATCCGGAGAGCGGCGTTTAACAAACTGCTGATACGCAGAAGTTCGCCGGCACCAAGAGAGCTTCCGATTTCCAGACGGACTAAAGATTCCGTAATGTCGCAGACTCCGCTGAAAGAGAGACTTCCCTTCTGCCAAATCCGCTTTAAGGCGTCCGCTGTTTCCGTCTGGTTTTTTTGAATGATATGAAGGTCGGTATCCGGCACCAGCGCCGCGCACAGTTCTTTTCCGGGTGCGGAGTACGCCTTTTGCGTCAACCGTTCAATCACTTTATTAAATTCGAGCGTCTGCAACGCTTTTTCATTCATAACAATTCTCCGTTTTGTGAGGGAATCCGAATTCCCTATGTCTCATTCTTGTTTTTAAAACTATAATCAATTATAATAAAGTTTAATGATTAGGTAAAGAAAAAACACATCAGCAATGATGGAAAATTGGGAAAAATTACAGAAAAGAGGTATTTATGAAATTTATTGAGACATTACGGGAAGGCGAAAGAGTTCATGAGATTTATTTCTGCAAACAAAAGAACATGGCAACGACAAAAAACGGAAAAGAATACGAGAACGTAATTCTTCAGGATAAAACGGGAAATTTAGACGCGAAAATCTGGGAACCGCAGTCGATGGGAATTGATGATTTTGACGCGTATGATTATGTGGAGGTCGACGGAGACGTGACGCTGTTTAACGGACAGCTTCAAATGAGTATCAAACGGGCGCGGAAAGTCGGAGAAAAAGAAGTCAACCCTTCCGACTATCTTCCATGTACGTCAAAGAATATTGAGGAGATGATGGAAGAACTTTTGAAGTTTGTGATTTCTGTGGAAAATCCATACTATAAGCAACTGCTCACGAAACTGTTTGTGGACAATCAGGAATTTGCAGAGGCGTTTCAGAAACATTCCGCTGCCAAAAGCGTACATCATGGTTTTATCGGCGGGCTGCTCGAACATACGCTGGCGGTCGTAAAACTGTGCAGTTTTTATACGGAGCTTTATCCGGTACTGAATCGGGATCTGCTCATTACGGCGGCAATCTGCCACGATATCGGAAAGGTTTATGAGATTTCTGATTTTCCGATGAACGACTACACCGACGCCGGCCAGCTTTTAGGACATATCGTGATGGGCTCTGAGATGGTGGGCAACATTATCCGCACCATTCCCGATTTTCCGAAAAATATGGCGAATGAATTAAAGCATTGTATTCTGGCGCATCATGGGGAACTCGAATACGGCTCTCCGAAAAAGCCTGCGCTGATTGAGGCGCTCGCGCTCAATTTTGCAGACAATACGGACGCAAAAATGGAAACGATGAAGGAAGTGTTTGAAAGCAATGCAAACGCCACTTCAGAGCAGTGGCTCGGATACCAGAGGCTCTTTGAAAGCAATGTGAGAAAAACCGGCAGGTAAATGCTATTGCCGGAAATCAAAACGGTGGTGAAGGCAGGTAAATGCTATTGCCAAGAAACAAAATGGCGGTGAAGGCAGGTAAATGTTATTGCCAAGAAACAAAATGGTGGTGAAAACCGTCTTCGGCAGGTAAATTGTATGTTCAGGAAAAATGATGAATGTGTCGTGACAATTTCAGATTTGGGAAACGCCGGAGAGGGCATCGGCCGGATTGACGGTTATGTCCTTTTTGTGAAAGATACGGTGATTGGCGATACGGTGCGCGTGAAAGTCATGAAGGCAAAGAAAAATTATGGCTATGCAAAACTGTTGGAGATTGTAGAGGCGTCCAAAAACCGGATTGAGGCCCCATGTCCGCAGGCGCGCCGGTGCGGCGGCTGTCAGCTTCAGTTTATGAATTACAAAGAGCAACTGCGGTTCAAGACGGAGAAGGTAAAAAATAACATCAGGCATATCGGCGGCATCGATGTGTTTGAGATGGAAAAAATCATGGGAATGGAGGAGCCTTTTTATTATCGGAACAAGGCGCAGTTTCCGGTAGGCATGGACAGGGACGGAAATATTGTCAGCGGTTTTTATGCAGGACGTACCCATGCGATTATCCCGATAGAACATTGTATGCTCGGACTTTGTCCGGAAGGAAATGACGTCAACGCCGAAGTGATGAAGATTGTCAGGGACTTTATGAAGCAGATGCGCATTTTACCTTATGATGAGAAAACCGGAAAAGGTCTGGTGCGCCATGTGCTGATTCGGATTGGAAAGGCAACCGGTCAGGTGATGGTCTGCCTTGTAATCAACGGACATAAGCTTCCCCATGCGGAAATCCTTGTCGACGCATTGCGGGAAGTTCCGAACATGACGGATATTTCCCTAAATATCAACACTGCGCGAAACAATGTGATTATGGGAAAGCAACTGATTTCACTTTTTGGCTCAGGCTATATTGAAGATTGGATTGGAACAATCCGCTTCCGGATTTCTCCGATGTCGTTTTTTCAGGTGAATCCGCAACAGACGGAAAAACTTTACGCAAAAGCGCTCGAATATGCAAATCTTACGGGGACGGAAACGGTATGGGATTTGTACTGCGGGATTGGAAGCATTTCTCTGTTTCTTGCACAGAAAGCAGGGAAAGTGTTTGGCGTGGAAATTGTACCGGAGGCGGTGCGCGACGCGCGGGAAAATGCAAAAATCAATCAGATTCAGAATGTGGAATTTTTTACGGGCGCAGCAGAGGAGCTTGTGCCGGAGTATTTTCATGCGCATCAGGGAGCGCCGGAATGCAGCCCTGACGTGATTGTCGTCGATCCGCCGCGCAAAGGCTGCGACGTGAAACTGCTCGAAACGATAATCTTAATGCAACCAAGCCGAATAGTTTACATAAGTTGTGACAGCGCATCGCTGGCAAGGGACTTAAAGTGGCTTGATGAAAGAGGATATGAACTTCAGAAAGTGGCGCCTTGCGACCAGTTTGGGCAGACAGTGCATGTGGAGTGTGTGGCACTGCTCCAAAAGAAAAAGAATGTTATTGATAATTCTATACCGGTTCAAGATATTGCTTCCGGTATTTGACATGTGCAGACAGAGTACAGCTATGAGAGCGGAGATGTTGATTATGTTGCAGCAGAATTCTGCGAACCGGTTTAATCAAAAATAGAGCAGGGATAAGGATTATTCAATACCAAATGAAATGAAGGAGACGGGTATATGATATTCGCTATGAGTGACATTCATGGTTGCATTAAAGAACTTCAACAACAGATGAAACAGGTGAATCTCGGCAAAAAAAATCGAATCATCTTTTTGGGAGATTACATTGACTACGGTGGCAGTTCATGTCAGGTTTTAGAATATATACGCGACTTGCAGAGGGAATACGGTGAAGAAAAAGTTGTAGTGCTAAAAGGAAATCATGAGCAGATGTTTCTGGAATGGATTGATGATTACAGAAATCTATCTTCCGATGGAACAGGAAATTATATGACTTTCAATGACTGGCTTTGTACGGATTTTGAGTATGGGGCAAATACTGTAAGAACATTTATATCAGACCGGCAGATGGATTCCCTAAATCAGATATCGAGAACCTGTTCTTTGGAAACAGTCAGCAGAGAAGCAGTTCAAATGATACTTTCTAATCACGAAGACCTAATCCAGTGGATAAGTAAGATGCCTTTATATTATGAAACAGAAAAGCAAATATTTGTTCACGCAGGAGTCGATGAAGAAGCAGGAGAGTACTGGACATGGGGCGCATCTGATAATATTTTTCTTTATAAGTTCCCCGCGACGAAGGGAAAGTTCTATAAAACGATTATAGCGGGGCATGTTGGAACCGGCACCAGAACCCTTGCCAATGATCGAGATTATCACGATATTTATTATGATGGAGAAAGTCATTACTATATTGACGGATCGGTCTATAACGGTGGGAAACAGTTGTTGCTGGCTTACGATGAAGAAAATGGAAAATACTACCAAGTAGAAAATGGTAAGATGCTTCCTGTCAGGCCTTTTGACAAGTATCAATGATGGAAGGGAGAAGCCAGATGCCGTTTAAAATCGTCCGAAACGATATAACCAAAGTAAAAGCAGATGCAATCGTAAATACTGCAAATTCAAAGTCTGTTATCGGAAGTGGTACGGATAGCGCCATTTATAAAGCTGCCGGAAAAAAACGGCTTTTTGCTGAGCGAAAAAAGATTGGCGACATTGCTTTAGGTGATGCGGTTAGTACGGCTGCTTTTGATTTGAATGCGAAGTATGTAATCCACACCGTTGGCCCGGCGTGGATTGATGGAGACCATGAAGAAAGAAAAATTCTGCGCGATTGTTACAGAAATTCGTTATCTCTGGCAGCGTCTTTACAGTGCAAAAGCATTGCATTTCCGCTTATCGCCACAGGCACATATGGCTTTCCGAAAGCGGAAGCGTTGCAGATAGCCCTTGAGGAAATCAATGAGTTTCTGCTTTCCCACGACATGAAGGTAATTCTTGTGGTATTTGACCGCAAAGCCTTTGAACTTTCCGGCAGACTTGTAGGAGAGATTGAAGAATATATTGACGAACATTCTGCCAGAGAAATATATATTGACGAACATTCTGCCAGAGAAATTAGAAAAACAGAATATGCTGGCAGATATGAAAACAGACGCCGCATGGAGGGTAGACATCGTCTTGGAACGACGGCGATTTTTGGAAGCGTAGGCGACGCGTTTGAGGAAGAAAAACCGGACGGGAATGAAGATAACGCTTCTTCGGTTATATATGCGGACGGCGCGGGAGTTTCGTTCCCTGACATTGCCGGGAAAAGTCTGGACGAAGTTCTGGAGAATACGGAGGACACTTTTCAGCAGCGCCTTTTCAAGCTGATTGATGAGAGCGGAATGACTGATGTGACGGTTTATAAGAAAGCGAATGTCGATCGTAAAGTATTCTCGCGTATTCGTTGTAAAGAAGACTATAAACCAAAAAAGAAGACGGCGGTGGCTTTTGCGATTGCTCTGCGGCTGGATATGCCAACAATGCTGGATTTGCTTTCCAGAGCGGGAATTGCTTTTTCACCGAGCAATAAATTTGACCTGATTATCGCATACTTCGTAACAAATAAAATATATGACATTTATGAGATTAACGCTGCCCTGTTCAAATATGGGCAACCGATACTTGGAGAATAATGTTCCATCGGAGTGGAATTTGTCGCGCGACAAACGACCACTCCGTTTTCCTTTTTCGATATACTTGCATCATCAAGCGAACAAAGGAGAATGTAGAACATGTATGAAGCGGTTTTAGTAGAGGCGATTGGCAAATACAATGAGATTACCAAGCAATTGCTGGAAAACTTTCTGAAGACGAAGAAGGGCGAAAACATTGCGTTCTCTCCGATGTCTGTGATTATGCTTTTGGGAATTGCGGCGAATTCTGTCGATGGGAAAACCAGAGATGAGATTGTCAGCATTCTTTGTGAAGACTCGTCTTATGAAAGTTGTATGGCTGTGCTGAAAACAATCCAAGAAAAATTTATTGCAAGCGGCTCTTTGATGTCATCAAATGCAGTATGTGTGAGGAAAGAGATATATGCTTCAATCACAGAGGGGTATGAAGACCGCTTAAGGGAAAGCTTCGAGGGCAGGATTTTTTCGTCCGACAATATTGTGAAAGATGTGAATGTGTGGGTGAAGGAAAAGACCAAGGGAATGATTCAGAAAGCAGCAGACGATTCTGTCAACCAGATGTCGGTTTGCCTGATCAACGCTATGGCTTTTGAAGCTGAGTGGCTGGAGGAATATGAGAAAGATGATATTCATAAGGGAAACTTCAATAATGCCAATGGTACGATTAGCGAAGTACAGATGATGGAGAGTTTTGAAGATACATATATTGAAGACGACTTCTTTACCGGGTTTGTCAAACCATATAAAGACAAACACTATGCTTTTATGGCGCTGCTTCCAAAGAAAAAGAAAAGCGCCTCTTTTATGTTGAGGGCTGTAAATCAGACAGATTTTTCAAAACTGATGGAAAAGGCGGCTTCCCGTAAGGTCTCTGTTACCATGCCGGAGTTTAAATACGACTTTGCCGAAGACCTGACGGAGTTTTGTAAGAAGCTTGGAGTTAAGACACTGTTTACTCCGGAAGCAGATTTTTCCCCGATGGCGAAAGCGTGGCTGGAGGTAGATTCCATTATCCATAAGGCTCACATCGAGGTAGATCGGAAAGGAACAAAGGCGGCTGCTGTCACGATGGCGAATGTTTTTCTAGGCTGCGCGCCAAATATAGATGTTAAGACGGTTTGTCTGGACAGACCATTTGTATATGCCATCATGAATACAGAGACAGGACTGTCGGTGTTTGCAGGTGTTTATAATCAGGCGGATAAGTAGTGCGCTTATGATATTTAACCGCAGTAAAAAATTTGTCGAAAACTGTTGCAATATCTAAATAGTTGTGTTAGAATGGTGATGTAACAAATGATATGTAACACGAAAGATAACATAAACAGAAGTACAGGAGATAAAAGATAAGGGACGTGGAAAGAGATTCCATGCCCGCTTTTGTCTCCTGTTTTTTCTGTTTATAACAGATTCAAAGGTCATTCATGGGGAGAATCGGACTAAAAACATGAA
>CANRMF010000042.1 GCA_947631665.1 uncultured Lachnospiraceae bacterium
TCCATCTGGGAAATGGAAGTATACGGTGTTGAAGCAGGCAGCGTCCAGCCTCCGACAGAAGAACCGGAAGTACCGTCTATTGATCCGGCACAAAAGACAAATGTTGTGGCAGGAAAGACGGCGACAACCTCAAACGTATATGGCGCAAATGCAGCGGCATATGCAGTCGACGGAAACAAAGGAAGCAGATGGGAAACAGAACATGGCAAAGACGATGCCCAGTGGCTTCAGGTAGACTTGGGCACAACCTGTCTGATTGATTTCTTTAAGATAGACTGGGAAACTGCGGCAGCAAAAGAATATCAGTTCCAGACTTCTATGGACGGAAATCACTGGGATACGGTATGTACCGTTACAGACGGAAAATCCGGCGAGAGCAGAGAAGAAACCTTTACGGCAGTAAAAGCAAACTATGTGAGAGTACTCTGTACTTCCAAGACGACAGGGTATGGATATTCCATCTGGGAAATGGAAGTATATGGGAATGTATTAAACTAAAACAAGAACATATTTTATATTATAGAAAATTCCTCTGAATTTCCTATGATATTGTTCTAACAAATAAGGCGCTATATCTAATCCGATTGGAAAAGATAGCGCCTTATTTGTTTGTAAAGTGATAAGAAGTATGAGAATTTTACAACGGGGAGTTTGTTTTTCCGTTCATAAAATCCAGTACTTTTTGTTTGGTGCTTTTATCTTTAATGAGCGCAGGCTGCCAGTTATTTGTTTCGCCTGTATAAACATAACATGGGATTATTCTGCCCTTTTCTGAGGAAAGGTTTGTGTGTAAGTCAACAGTGAGGGTGTGCTGATAAATAATCGTGCGGTTTTCAGGGTGGCGGTTTCCGCCAAAAATGAAATTCCCCATAGAATAAATAATGGTTTTCCCATGATAAATTTCCCTCGGCTGGAGGACATGAGGGTGGTCGCCGATAATCAAATCTGCGCCGGAATCAATGAGGGTATGGCAGGCGTTGATTTTCCATGTTTCAGCAGTATGTACAGCTTCTTCGCCGCCATGAAAATATATAATCTGATAGTCGCTTCTTTTTTCCGCTTTTTTCAGATACCCCTTTATAGCGTCCACCACGCCGTCATGATACATGGAAACGCAGATGATGGCGATGCGGTAGCCGTTTTTCTCATAATAAACAATTTTCCCTTCTTCGCCCCATTGCACGTTGGCGTCATTCAGGGCTTTTCGAGTATCTTCATGTCCCTGAAGACCGTAATCGTTAATGTGGTTATTGTCAATGGAAACCATGTCAATGCCACCAACGGACAAAATCTGGGCGTTTTTCGCTTTGGTTTTAAACCAATAGGCTTCAATATTCGGATTGCTGTATTGTCCCTTGTCGCTCATCGCAAGATTTTTGCTGTCGGAGTAAACATTTTCACAGTCCGCAATCGTAAAGTCGTCGTTTAAAAATAGAGATTGGACGTTTGCCAAAAAGTAAGACGGATTTTTGCGGTCTGCCACTTCCTCAAAGCAATTGTCATAAGAAGTGCGGGCGTCAGTGGCGCACAGGCAGTCGCCGACAAAACTCAGTTTGATTTGAAAAGACGAAGGGGTTGTCGTTTCCTGCCGCGTTGGGGCGGTCTGCCCAGTGCTCTCAAAAGCTTGGACATCGGTTGTTTTTGTATTTTCTGAAAAAGGTACTGCCTCTTTTTCCTGAAGGCTGTAACAGGTAAAAATAATAATGAAACTCAGCAGAACAGGAGTGGCAATCATAAGTATTTTTCTCATAGTTTTTTCCTTTGCAATCGTTTACATAAAACAGTATTTTCCGGAAACGCTAGATTTCCGTTTTTTGTTTTTTAAACAGCTTTTGAATAGAGCAATAGCATTTTGTAATCGCCAAATCCATGTATTTTACAATAAAGTTAATGACAAAAGCTGCGGCGACAGAACAGGCAAATACAAACGGAACAATGATAAAGTAGTATTTTAATTTTTCCTCTATTGTACCGACAGCGCGGTTCAGTTTGTCATACGCATATAAATCGAAAATGTAAGAAATCAGATAAATTGTCAGGGATAAATCAGCCACTTTCCATAACAGTTTTCTGACAGCGTCCGGCAGCCGGTTGCTTTGAAGACGGGTGATCAGGACAAAAATGATAATGGATAAAAGGAACGGCTCAAAACCAGACCATGCGATATAAGATTTCGTATCAAAAAGAATACCGTATCTCCTGTAATAATTGAATGTGCCAAATAAAAGGGTGCATAGAGGAAATGCGATAAGCAGGAATTTTGTTTTTATCTTACAGCCAAACTCGCAAAGATAGCAGCCCACAAAATAGTAGGTGACCGGATAGATTTCTTCCCACCATTCAGGAATAATTCTGGTCGTATTATCGTTTATGGAAGGCGTCCGCCACCATTGTAATGAATCGTAGCGCCATATATTAAACAGGGAAGGAAGTATTGTAAGAACGATAAAAGTCAAAAGTAAAACCTGTTTCTGTTTTTTGCTTTTCAGGTTTTGGTAAATCAGATTTAAAAATGGAATTAAGAGAAACAGACCGATATACATTTCAACGTACCATGCGTATTCGTCCGCCTCGAAGCGTAAAATTTTTGTTACGGCCCTTCCGAGATTGTAGTGCTCGTTCATATAAAAAATGTGAAATAAAACGCTGGCAATACTACAGAAGATATAGATATAAAGCGTCTTTTTGATGCCGCCATAATATTTCCTTGATAACTGCTTACTGCACATCAAATATCCGGTCAGCATAAGAAACAGCGGCACGCAGATAGAGAAAAGCGTCCGGATAATGCACATAATAAAAAAATCCGTACCGATGACCGGCGCTGAATAAAAGTCAATGTTGCGTAAAAAGTGAACGGATACTACGGAAAAAGCGGCGATAATCCGGATAATATCCAACGATGTATTACGGTGGTTGAGATTCATGGAGACTCCTTCATTGGTATGATATAATTTCTTATAGAATACAACGTTTTTATCTTATTTTCAAATAGTTGGTTCACAAAGGCAATTCGAGATGGTATAATAAACCGATATAAAACAACAGATGGCGGCGGACAGTGCGCCGTAGAAAAAGACTGAAAATGAAAAGAGGAGAATAAAAACCGATGAGTGAAGAAAGAATTTATTATTGGGACAATTTGAAATGCCTGCTGATTTTTCTGGTAGTAGTGGGGCATTTTCTGATTCCGGTTTACCATGATAGCGGACGAAGCGTTGAAGCCGTATATTTCTTTATTTATCTGTTTCATATGCCGGCTTTTGTATTTGTGTCCGGATTTTTTGCAAAAAGTTATTTGAAAAAAGACGTGCCGGTAGTCGGCAAGCTGATGGGATTTCTGTTATTGTATGTCATCTATAAAATTTTAATCTGGGGCGTGGCAGGAGTCTGCACTGGAACGTTCCCAAAGTTTGATCTTTTTGAGGAAACGGGAGCGCCATGGTATTTGTTTGCAATGTTTGCATGGTATCTGATGCTGCCATTGATGGCAAAATTTAAAGGGATTATCTGTATTTCAGCGACAATTATTCTCGGACTTTATATTGGTCTTGAAGACCGGATTGGGCCATTATTCTGTCTTTCCAAAATCATTATCTTTCTTCCGTTTTTTATGGCAGGGTTCTACTTTAGTAAAGATACCATACATAGGCTGACATGCGTTAGAAATAAAATCATTTCGGCGGTATTGCTGATTGTAATCGCAATCGGCGTCGTAGTCCGTATGGATTGGATTATCTCTGTGGAAGCGCTGCTTTATGCAAATCAGCCGTATAGGATTTTAAGTAAGCTGTCTTCCTTAGAGGCGATAGGGGCAAGAGCCTGCTTATATTTGATTGGATTTGTGATGGTTTTTGCGGTCTTATGCCTGATTCCACAGAGAAAACTCTGCATTTCCTATATTGGGAGCAGAACATTATCAATTTTTGTTTTACACAGACTAATCCGAGATGTTTTCGTTGATTTTGAAGTGTTCGACAGAATCGGAGTGAAGGGAATAAAACTGCTGTTGTTCTGCCTTGCAGTTTCAGCGGTTGTCACTTGGATTTCTTCGGCTAAAATATTTCACAGAATTTGCAACAGCGTATTCCATATAAACTACAAACCGATTCTGAAGAACGATGAAGAATAAAATCTCCATTACTGCCCTGCGCGCCTGCAAAGTCTTCTTGGCGCACCAATCCGACGCACGATATTCTGCCAGCCGACAGAGGCCAAGAGCGCGTATAGCGGAACGAAAGCGTAGAGATATCTTGCGCGGGATTCAAACAGCGTTTCAAAAATAGTCAGCCCGATGATTGTAAGCGAGACAATCATCAGCGGCTTTTTTTGACGGTTGTTTTTTCCAATCAGGGAAAAGACGGACAGGATTAAAACCGCAAACCAGACAATCTGCTTTACGACCGCAAAGAGCCGGTAATATTTTCCATTAAAGTACAAGATGTTTTTGAAAAATGGCGAGGCTGGCGACTTGTCGGGAAAAGTCTGCCGGTAAAAATATCTGCCGCCCTCCTGACTCCAGCCGAAAACGCCGTTTGCGTAATTTGACGCTGTTTTTGTGAGTGCGAGCCGGGCTGTGCCGGAAAAACCTAAATTTTTCAGCCTTGTTGCAGCCTCCTCCAAATTCGCTTTGGAGCGCTCCTGAGGCGTGGCAAAACTGATTGAAAAACGGACGTCGTCAGCGCTATACTGTCCCTGTGTTTTTTCATTCAGCCCCTGCATAAAATAGTGCGTCATTCCAAACGCAGCATTTTTATTCAACTGAAACGGCAGGGCAGAGGTCATATGCAGTACGGAAAAATGAAGAATTATGACAGAAAGAATTGCCGGAACAGCGCAACGCAGCAGCCGGGCAATTTTTTCTTTGTCAAATTTAAAATTGGAAAAAAGAAATTCAACAATCAGAATGGCAATCAGGGGAATTACCGTTTGCGGTTTCATGTGATAGCCGATGAACGAAACAGAGGCTATGAGAGTCCACTTGAGCGGAAGATATTTTCTGTTTTCCAGCGTTATCCAGAGCCATAAAATGAAAATCGGAAAAATCAGGGACATGGCGTCGGAATACGGAATCATCAGCCATTGCGATGTGCCGGCGAGCAGCAGAAATAAAGTCCACCCAAGCCATGCCGTAATCATGTTTCCGGTAATGCGCTGTAAAATTTTAAATAGGAGAATTCCTGAAATGCCCGATAAAACGCATTGCAGAATGATAATGAGAAAGACGCCGTTTTGAAGGCTGGTAATACCAATCAGTTTTGCGAATTTGAAAATATGTACGAAAAGGGATTCCAGTAAAAGATTATTTGGACATCTGGAAAAATAAGAATGGCTTAAAAGAGATAAATCATGATTTGAAATCCGGTAGGCGTTATCGGTTAAAACCTGAACGTCCCAGCTTGTTAAAAAGTAACTGTTCCAGAAGGTAAAAAGTTGGAGTAAAAATAGCGTGAGGGGGGGGGTACTGAGCACAATGAAATTACGATTATGCTTCAGTTTGAGATATAAACCGGACGCACCCTGAATACGGTGCGTATACCATATTGTAACTAAAAAAATCAATGTTGCTGCAATCAACATGCAAACCGGCGCAGAAATTAAAAAATTCTGCGCCAGTACAAAATTACTCAGTTTATAAAAACAGGTAACAACAATTAGAATGCAGCACATCATAATCGGATAAATCCAATTTAAAATGTTTTGTAAGACTTTCATATGCTTCTCCTTTGTTTAAAAAACATTGCTGCTATTTTTGAAATGTTCCGCTGTAATCGGTAGCTTTTTCCCAATTTTCATAAGGGTTCATCTGTTCCCAGTATGCTTTAATGGAACCCTTTTCCCTGACATATAACTTTAACAGGTCTTCTTTATAAGTCAGCTCCTCCGGTGTAATCTGCGGCAATCCTGCCGGGATTGCGCCTTTTTTATAAAATTTTCCGAAGAACCAGAGTTTATTCCATTTATCAGCCAGACCGGTGCAAGATGCGACAACGGCTTTGTTTACATATTTATGATGGAAATGTCCGGTTTCGCCCGTCGGACTGTGGCTGACAATCTGATCCCAGTTTTTGTAATTGATAATGGTTTTGATGTCGTCGGCAAGCGCGTCCTGCACGTAATCCCAGCGGTCAATCTTCCATTTTCCGTCAAACCCTTTGTAAAGGTCAGGGTAATCTAAGATAATTCCCTTGATGCCCAGTTGATTGAGCACGTTGAAATATTCTGTTTTACGCGTTTGGAAAAATTGATTTGTCATACAGACGACAAACCATTTTCCGGTCATCAGATGCGCTCCGCCCCAAAGGGTTTCATCATCAGGGTGCGCCACAATCATCAGATGGGTGCAGTCGTCAATTCCCAGATTTCCAAGCATTGCGCGGGAAACAAATCCTTTCTTTGCCTCAATGTGCAGCGTTGCGGTTGCCTTATATTTTTTGTCCGCAGACATTGCCGTAATGCAGGTTGTACCCGGACGCGTAGTTTTAATATAACCGGAAGGCGTGATGGAAACGATGTCGTCCTGCGTCGAAAATGTCATTGCCACTTTCGGGTGATTGATATATTCCAGATGCAGCTGCAGGTTGTCGCCATACTCGCAAAAGATATCTTTGCCTTCCTTGATTTTAATTTCCGGAACATACTCCGTATGAATCAGCAGCGAGGCTGTCTTTCCGGTTTTTGCGGAGTAAGCGGTAATTGTCGTTGAACCGGCCGCTTTGACATTCAGACGGCCTTTTTTGTTCATCTTTGCAATTCCCGGATTGGAGCTTTTCCATTTGATTTTTTCATCTGTAACGCTTGGAACTGTCGGCGCGCTTAAGTAATATTTTTTGCCGACATAATAATGCGCGCTGGTGTTTGCAATGCTGATGGACTGTACGCTCTGCAAAATTTTGATTTTGGCTTTGGCTTTCTGCTTTTTGCCCTTAATCTGCGCGTAAATAGTTGCATTCCCTTTTTTCAGCGCAGTGACAACGCCTTTTTTGTTCACCTTTGCAATCTTGCGGTTGGAAGATGAAAAAATAATTTTGCTGTTCTTAAATTTTTTTGTTACGGAAACCTTCAGCGTCTTTTTTTGTGAAGAATAAAGGGTTACCTTTTGGCTGTTTGGTTTAAACTTTATTTTTTTTGCTGCGGCCTGCGTGTTAGCGCTGAACAGGGTGCAGACAAAAAGCATACAGACAGCAAAAAAAATACCCTTTTTAAAATAGTTTTTCATTAAATCTCCTTCTTTCTTTCAGTATTTATTATATCCAAAACAATCGGTTAAATTGTTTCGTTATGGAGTACAATTTTTTCTAATTCACGAATTCTTTTTTCATATAATGCGCATTTTTGGGTTAATTTCCTGTTTCTGTCATTTAATTTTGAAACAATCGAAGTGATGGAAATGCAAATGACAATCAGGAACAACAGCACAAGCGCAAAAATACCGTTTGTCCATTCAACAATGCCGATATGTCTCAACGGGACGGCAATAATACTTGGGAAAATAACGACAAGCACCATCACAATTCCGGTAAAGAGCCATAATAATGTATATTTTAATGCAAGGCTGTTCTTTTTTAACATGACAAACAGAAATATGAAATAGAGAACAAGCGCAAACAACAGGGAAAATCTCAAATATTCATTCATTATTTTTTACCTCCCATTGATATTGTTAAGCGTTTCATAATAATCGAAACGGATACTTTGACCATGTAGTAAACGGATTTGAATTTCCTAATTGAGCTGACGCCCCCTTCGCGCTCGTGCATAATGACCGGCACTTCTTCGATTTTTGCGCCATGTATAACGCCGGTGACAATCGCTTCCGGTTCCGGATAATCCTGCGCATAGTCGGTGGAATACAGGCGCGTCAGTCTGGCGTTGGTTGCCCGGAATCCGCTTGTGACGTCATAAACTTTTTGACCGCACATCAGACGGATTAAAAAACTTAAAAAGTTGATGCCGGCGCGTCTCATTGCAGAAGACTGGAAGCCTTCTTTGTCAATAAACCTCGAACCGACCGTCATGTCTGCCCTGCCGTCCAAAATCGGTTGAATCAGTTTTGGAATGTAAGACGGATCATGCTGTCCGTCGCCGTCAATCTGAATTGCGATATCGTAACCGTTTTCAGCGGCGTACATATAACCCGCCTGAACAGCGCCGCCAATTCCCAAATTGACGGGAAGCGTAATATAATTTGCGCCAAGCTGTTTAAGAATTTCTTCTGTATTATCGGTAGAGCAGTCGTTTACTACCAGATAATCGACCTTTGTTTCACATTCATTCAGACGCCGGATTACTTTTTCAATATTTTCGCTTTCGTTGAATGCCGGAACAATGACAAGTATTTTCATATCAATCCTCCTTTTTGTTTTTCTGAGCAATGAAGTATCCGGTCATAATCACATATACCGGCGTACTCAAAACGATTGGGTAGACATACCGCATCATCGTATTTGCAGGCCCCGCAATCGCTGTCAGTAAAAGCACAAACATCGGAGCCATCATCAGTATTTTTTTCTTATCCCGATATCGTATCAGCGTCGCAACCATACAAAACAGTCCCCAGACATAAAAGCCGATGCTGACAAACATTCCCAGTCCCGGAAAACTGCGTACAATGGCGGACATCTGGGTCATTTCCCCGCGGATTGTGTCAAGGCTTTCAATCGTAGTCAGACCGTAAGGTTCTCCGGTAGGCGCAATCGTCGTGTAAGTGAGCCACCTTTGCGCTTCCGGATAAAAATATCCGTAGCAGTTGCTCATTGTCGCCTGAACGTACAATGCGGGATATTTGGTCAGGTACTTTGCCCATACCCCCAGAAAATCAGAAAATTGTTCTTGTGTATGATCTTTTTTATAATTTACTTTTACCGGATCGGAAAGCTCCGGATTGTAAATTTTGGCAAGACGCGAATAATTCAGCACGCAGTCAATTTTGTCAATATCTTCCTGAGGCAGTTCGTCGCCATGTTCTTTTACAAGGCGCGCAATCTGCTGAAATGGAATAGAGTATGCTTCCGCAGGGCTTCCCGGTGAAATTTTCAATGCAGGGTAAACGACGTTCGTTACCAGTATGAAAAGAACAATCGGGGCAAACAGCGGAAGAACAAGCCATTTCAGATGTTTTCTGTATGCAATCACAAAAATGACCGCAGAGATTGCCACGATATAGAGTCCGTTATTTCTCAAAAACATCATCAGCAGGGCTGTCAGTGCAATTTTTATCAGATTTTGTTTCCTGCTGACGAATTTTTCCGTATCCATCACCATTTCAATTACCAGCAAAAGATAGAGCAGCGTTACAAAAGAGAAGTTCGTATCCTTTAATGTGGTAAAGGCAAAGTTTGCATTCAACGGAAGCAGTCCGTATAACAGCAATAGCAGTACCCGGATTTTTTTGTTAATTCCTTTTTTGGCGAGAAAACGGATTGCATAGGAAAGAACCAATGCAAACAGCACTGCCTGAATAGAAACAAACAGAAATAACCCGATGTATGCAGAACCGAGCAGATTGCCGATTTTCATAAATAGAACAGCCAGCAAAGTCTGAAAGACCGGATTGTTGTTGTTGAGGGTTACGTTCGGATCAATCGGTGTTACGACGCGGAGACTGTTGGTATCTATACCGTAAAAAGTGTTTAACATATCAAAAAAGTCATAGTTTGTAAGTCCCGGAAATGTCGCTATAAAATAAGGAAGCCACATCAGCAAAATCAGTCCCGCCACAACAAACAGGGATTTTCTGTTTGTCGTGAACCATGAAGTGACTTTCCGATCCTCCTTCACGAAGGCTATTTTCCTAAATAAAATAAAAATGCCGCAGATAGCGAAATAGAACAAAATACCATGCCCGATAAAGGACAATAGCGCTTTTACAAAATTACGTCCGCCGCCAAAAATTAAATCCCAGCTTGCAGTTGCCTTAAACGACATACCGAAAACCTGAAAGAATGAAAAAATACCTGCAAAAACCACAGCGCATTTTGATATTTTAGGCTCGGACTTCCAAATAATGTAAAACAGAACGGACAATGCCGCCAAAATAATCAGAGATTCGCTGGTATATCCTCCCAGTGATATTTTGATGTCCCACAGCAGTCTGAAAAGGACGTGAGGATTTTCTACAAGCATATTTTCCTCAATAACTTTATTGGAAACCGTATTTAGTGATAAATGCAGTGCAATATCCGATAGAAATGCAAGAAAAATACAAATTCCGAATTTTTTCTGACGATTCATTGAAAACCTCCAAAAGTGATGAATGAATTTTCATCTTTAAATGTAATCTGTTAAAAAGACCTAACTATATTAGTATAACACATCTTTCTTTTTTTTAAAATTTTTCTGTCAGTCGTTTTCTTCCGGTTCCTGATTTTTTTTGAAAATCAACAGTTTACTGAATACATAATTTAAAATTACGACAATAATACTTACAAGGACTTTGCTCAACATTCCTTCGATGCCGAAAATAGTCTGGTGAAGTCCCAGTTTAATTAAAAGCGGAACGCCGAATATTTCCAAAAGACCTGTCAGGAATCTTGCGGATATAAAGAGAAACGCTTCCCTTAAGACAAATTTCAATTTCCAACTGTAACTACGGAACACCCATATTTTGTTGGTAATATAGGCAAAAATGACCGCGACAGTCCATGAAATGATATTGGATACAAGCACTTTTGTATCCCCATTTGCGATAGGGAGCGTGGAAACCGTAATGGCGTATGACGCCCAGTTGACAACAGTGGTGGCCGCGCCCATAATAAGATACATAATAATTTCCTGATATTTTACAAATAATTGTATCAGACGATTCATAGTGACTGATTCCTCCTCAAAATTGTATAAAAAGCGTGTGCTAATTATACTACATAATAAAAAAAAAACAAGGGATAACCGGCGCAGGACGGCAAAAAGAGCGCAGGGCAGAGCCGTCTGAAATCTTTTTTTAATTTTATTTTTTAATCATGAAATAAAATTGAAAGAAGATACGTATAAAAAAGAGAGGAAATTTTTGATATGTCTGTACACAGGACGCAAAAAAGGGTATAATAATTAAATCTGACATGATTTTGCCGCAAAACGGCGAATATTTCTGTAAGGGAAGACTAGGAGGGCGAATGCAAAAGAAAGTTAGTGTAATAGTGCCTATATATAAGGTAGAAAAATGGCTTGACAGATGCCTCGATTCTCTGGTTCATCAGACATTGGAGGAGATTGAAATCATTGCGGTCAATGACGGGAGTCCTGACAACAGTCAGGCGATTATTGACAGATATGTTGCGCAATATCCGGACAAAGTATACGGATATGTTAAGGAAAACGGGGGCTTGTCAGACGCGCGCAATTATGGGCTGCAATATGCGCGTGGAGAGTACATTGCGTTTGTGGACAGCGACGATTATGTTGACGTCACTGCCTATGAAAAACTGTACAATAAAGCGAAGGAAGAAGACTCCGAGATGGTAGTCTGCGGTTATTTTAAAGTAAATGACGCGGATAACACGATGAAAAGCGCTCAGAAAGGAAATCTCGGATATTATAATGCTTCCGCCGCAGAAAGTAAGGATATTATAGAAATCAACGCGCCATACGCGTGGAATAAACTGGTCAAAAGAGAATTATTTGAGCGGACGGGGATTTTGTTCCCGAAGGGATATATCTATGAGGATATCTGTACGATGTATCCGCTTCTTGCGTGCGCAAAGAAAATATCTAAGGTAGACGAAGAATTATACTATTATATTATTGAGCGTGAAGATTCCATTACGGCAACCTTTAATCAGTCAAAACTGCTGATTGTAAAAAGTCTTGAGCTGCTCAATCAGCGCTTTAAGGATTTAGGGATTTTTGACGAGTTCAGGGATCAGCTTGTCGTGCTCAATCTGCGCCATATTTATTTGAGGCTGACGGAATTTCACAGATATAAAGACCGGAAGCATCAGTTAAAACTCGTAAACACATCATTCAACCTGTTAAATAAATATTTCCCTGACTGGAGAGTCAACTCAGGAAATTATATTTATTTCACATTGAGGAAAGACCGCAATATTAAGCGGTGGTTTTACAAGAGAAGACTGTACTGGATTATGGTTGCGATGATGCCGCTGAACTGGATTATTGCATACAGGGACAGCGATTATAAAAAAACGCACCCGTTCAGCGACTTAAAAAGAAAATATGTGCGTTACTGCGAAACGAAAAAAGTAGTGCCGAAAAGAGTGCTGATTGAATCTTTTCATGGCAAAAACATATCCGATTCGCCGTATTATATTATGGAAGAACTCCTGAAGCGGGGCGGATACCAGATTTATGTGACTTCTACAAAAACTGCGTGGAAGGAAAATAAAGCGTTTATCCGCGCAAAAAAATATCCGGTAAAACTGGTGCAGCTTGGCACGCCGAAATATTATAAAATTCTCGCTACGGCGAAATACCTTGTCAATAATGTTTCATTTCCAATCTGTCAGGTTACGCGTCCGGAGCAGGTATATCTGAATACATGGCATGGCACGCCGTTGAAAACGCTTGGAAAAAATATGCGCAAGGGAATTGAGTCCATGTTTAATATACAGCACAATTTCCTTCAGAGTACGTATCTTCTGTTTCCAAATGAGTTTACGAAAGACTGCATGATGGAAGATTATAATTTGGACAAGCTTTATACAAAGACGGCGGTGGTTTCCGGATATCCGAGAAATGCAATTTTCAGCGATTCCCAAGCGGGCATCAGGGTAAAACAGGCGTTGGGACTCGAAGGAAAGACGGTTTACGTCTATATGCCTACATGGCGCGGCGTCAACAGTTACGGCAAAATGAAGGTGACGCAGATTGGCGACATTTTGAGCGCGCTCGATCAGGCGCTTGATGAGGATCATCTGCTCTTTGTAAACCTGCACCCGAATGTCGGCGACGAGGTGGATTACAGCCAGTATAAGTATATTGACAAGTTTCCGGCACAAGTGCCGAATTATGAGTTTGTAAACTGCGCGGACGCATTGATTACGGACTATTCGAGTATCTTCTTTGATTATTCCATTACGGGCAAACCGATTGTGCTGTTTATGTATGACTTTGAACAGTATATGGAAGATCGTGGAATGTATATCGACATTGAAGAACTGCCGTTCAAAAAAATCTACAATATCGAAGATATGTGCGAGGCGGTCAGAAAGCACGAACTGACAACGTACACTTATGACGATGCGACGGATTACTTTAATAAGTACCTCAAATACGACAGCGCCGACGCGACCGAAAAACTTGTGGATTATGTTTTTGAACAGAAGGACAGGGGACTTGTCGTTCAAAGTTATGAGTCCAATAAAGAAAAGCCTTGGACAGTCTGTATTCAGAAAGGCAGAATTGACAACAAACAAAGGTATGACGAATTTATTTATTCGCAGGATTTGGAAAACACAATCTTTGTGATTAGGGACATGCACTTCCACGCCCTGATGAATAAATGGTTTTATGAGGAATACAACGCAAAAATAACTTATGTTATCTTTAAATACAACCGGCTGTTGGATAACAAAGATGAAAAAATATTTAAGTCTGAGGGCGAAAAATATAAAAAAGAGAGGGAGAAGGCAAAGCAGAAGGCGAGAAACAGGGCGTTTAACAGGACTTTGCCGGGCATCAATATCAGTAACCGGAAAAAAATTAAACGGATTATTTAACAGTTGGCAAAAAAATTCAGGCGGGAAATTATTCCCGCCGATTTTTATAATGGCAGGGAGGTAACAGGATATGATTCAAATAAAAAATCAGGCGGTCAGACTTTGTACGGTACTGCTCTGCGTTGCATTTATTTTCTGTGGCTGCAGTCTCAGTCCGCAGGGCGGCGCAAAGCAGACAGAAAATACCTACTATGCGGAAACCGCAGAAGAAATTTTAGAGGAGGTGCCGGAGTTTTCCAATCAGGCGTATGTGACGCTCAATGACAACCAACCGGAATTTACGCAGCAGGAAAAGGAAAATGAAAGCGCATTTGAAGAATACAGCGACCTCGACAGTCTCGGCAGGTGCCGGACGGTTTACGCAAATATCTGCAGGGAGATTATGCCGACAAAAGAGCGTGGAAAAATCGGACAGATTAAACCGTCAGGCTGGCATCTGATCAAGTATGATTTTGTTGACGGAAAGTATCTTTACAACCGCTGCCATTTAATCGGATATCAGTTGTCCGGCGAAAATGCAAACGAAAAAAATCTGATTACAGGCACGAGATACCTGAATGTTACCGGTATGCTTCCGTTTGAAAATGAGGTTGCAGACTATGTAAAAGAGACCGGCCATCATGTTTTATACAGGGTAACGCCGATTTACCATGCAGACGACTTGGTCGCTACCGGAGTGCAGATGGAGGCGTATTCCGTAGAAGATGACGGAGAGGGAGTCTGCTTTAACGTTTTTGCGTATAACAGCGAGCCGGGTGTCGAAATCAATTATGCGGACGGCAGCAGCCGCCTTCAGACGGACTCCGGAGATACGGGCAGACAGGAAACCAAAAAACAGCAAACCGGCGCGTCGGGCAAACAATATGTACTGAATACAAATACCCGAAAGTTTCACAAACCGTCCTGTGACAGCGTTTTTGAGATGGCGGATCACAACAGGGAGTATGTGTATCAAAGCAGGGAGGAAATTATTGCGGACGGATACGAACCATGCAGGCGGTGTAATCCTTAAAAAATTTACCAACCTTTTTTCGACAGGAGCGTCTTAATCAATGAACATGTTCAAAAGAAAGGTGTAAGGAATGAAAAAGGACGAAGCAAAAGAGAGGGATTGCAAAGTTTTTTTTAGATAGTATAATGAAAGAACATGATAATAAAGTATTCGGCAGGAAGTTGTTAGGAGAAAAAACATGGCGAAAAAAACAGTTCCCGTAGAAACTACGGAGGAAAAGTATGAGCGCGCAGGACGGCTGGAACATTCTATCGAATGTCTGACGCGGGACAAGGAACGCGCGGATATTTATCTGAAAATATCAAAAATTTATGCAGAACTCGGCGCATATGAAGATTCCAAAGAGCGCAGTGAAGCGTGCGCTAAAAAAGCGGAGGAGTATCGGAAAAAATATCGGCAGCAGGAGGAGCAGGAGATTTCCCGAAAGAAGGAAGAAGAACAGGAACAAAAGCAGGGCGGCGGCAAAGTCCGGAAAGCGGTGCTTGTACTGATTGTCATTTTTCTGGTTGTAGCGGCAGCATTTGTCGTCTTTTTAAAGACAAAGGCGGGGCGTTACGCCAGAGCTGATTTTTATGAAGGTCAGGAAAATTATAAAAAGTCCTATCTGATGTTTAAAAATCTGAAGGATTATAAGGACAGCGCTGACAGAAGCAGGGAGTGTTATTATGAATATGCAGGGCAGTGCGCAAAACAGAAGGACTACATTGCGGCAAAGGACGCATATCGCGCGCTGGAGGATTACAAGGACAGCGAAGAACAACTGACGGCGGTTGAAATCGCAAATATCAAAAAACAGGACGTGGGCGCTGAGGTTTTATACGGGGAGTGCCGGTGGCTCATTCTCGAAAAAGAGCAAGACCGCGTATTCCTTTTGAAATCAGTGCCGGTCAACGGTATTGCGTACAATGAAAATGTCAAAGGCAGGACGACGACTTGGGAAAATTCAAGTCTGCGCAAATATCTGAACAGCGCATTTATTGAGGAAACTTTCAATAAACCGGCGCAGAGCCGTATTGAGACCACGACAGTCAGGGTATTGTCAAAAGAAAAAACGTCCGCGACGGAGGACAGACTGTTTCTGTTAAACGCCAAGCAGGCGCAGCAGTATCAGGAAATCCATCAGAATTACCTGCGGGACTGGTGGCTGATTGATGCCGGAGTTCATAAAAATACGGCGCAGTTTGTATCTTACGGAGTTCTGATGCCATATGGATATGATGTGACCGATACGAATATCAACATTCGTCCGGCGATGTGGGTTTCCATAAAATAAGAAGCACAAACCAATAAAGACCATCTGCGGTATTGCAGATGGTCTTTTATTCGTGATTTGAAATTATTTTTCAGTTCTTCTTATTGAACGTCGCTGTAATATGCGAGCACATCAAAACCGCCGTTCATATTATCCTGACGGTAAAGCGTCAGCATACAGTCTTTGGTACGCCAGAAGGTAGACTGGTTTCCGTTGCTGTACACACGCGTGTGGCTTGGCTCGCCATAGGCCGCTCTGTTGGCTTCCACAATCGAATCATAGCGGTCTCCGAGCGTTCCAAAGTTAATACGGATTTCGGACAGCTTATTGTCTGTAAATTCGTAAGTGAGGTTTGCATGGGGATCAGATAATATCACCTGCGCGCCAAAGAAAGTCGGCGCGGTTTTGGCGGTGTCCAAAAAGGAATAGGTTACAAAGGAGATGCCTGAACCGTCGGAAGCATCTCCGGAGTCCGTTCCCTCGTCGGTATCCTTCATTTTCTTTTCCATTTTCATTACTTTTGATTTTGACATGCCTAATTTCAACTTCCGTACCGGCTGAATGTCAGCGTCTACGGTCGCGGTGTAATCGCCGGACTGCTGCAGAACGGAAATCTGCGGCGCGTTTGTATTTGCCTGAGGTGCAGAAGCGTCGCCGGATCCTTTTGACTTAATCAGCAGTACCAAAGCGGCAATAAAGATGATTGTGGTAATGACGCCAATCATAAGATGCTGTTTGTTTTTTTGATCTATATGCGGTTCCTGATTTTGCTGTTCATTGTTCATTTTATGAGGCCTCCTCAAAATGTTTTTCTTAATCTTAACATAAACAGGAGATAAATAAAAGAAAAAATACCTCAAAAGGATATTGAATCTTAGAGAATATCTGTTATAATGAAGATGTAGTACCAAATACTTGATTGAGTCTCTCCTAAGACTCGCAGGTATACTAACATATTTTTCAGTCCGGAACGGTTAAGGCAAGGGGGCCCTAACCGTTCTTTACGTTATAAATTATCAATACGGAGAGGATATACAAAATGAAAACAGGGTGGCTGGTTGTTAACGGATATCTGGTCAGCGAAAAGTTTGATGAAATATACAGGTGGCTCATACAGGCGGCAGAAAGGCAGGGCGCAGCGTTAAAAAAACTGTCGAACGATTGCCTGACGTCAATGCTGCCTGTCAGCAGCGGAGAAACTTTGCAATGGGAAAAACCGGATTTTGTTCTGTTTTTGGACAAAGATGTGAAACTCGCAAAAATGCTGGAGGCTGAAGGACTGCCGGTTTTTAATTGCGCAAGCGCCATTGAGACGTGCGACGACAAGGCGCTGACTTATATCCGTCTCAAAAATACGTCTGTAAAAATGCCAAAGACTTTTGTGGCGCCGATGACTTTTGAAAAGTCGTACAGGGATTACCGGTTTCTTCTGCCGATACAGGAAACGCTGGGCTATCCTATGGTGATTAAGGAAAATAAGGGCTCGTTCGGGGAACAGGTATATCTGGTAAATAATTATGAGGAAGCGGTAAACAAAATCAGGGGAATCGGACATGACGGGTTTCTGATGCAGGAGTTTGTCGAGAGTTCGAGAGGAAGCGACGTGCGTATCCATGTGGTAGGAGACCGGATTGTCACCGCGATGAAAAGAAGTAATCTGACGGATTTCAGGGCGAATATTACCAATGGCGGGACGATGGAAGCGTGGAATCCTACGAAAGAACAGGAGAAAATGGCGGTTGAGGTCTGCCGGAAACTGCGGCTGGATTTTGCGGGCGTGGATATTCTTTTCGGGAAAGACGGAGAGCCGCTGC
>CANRMF010000043.1 GCA_947631665.1 uncultured Lachnospiraceae bacterium
TTGTAGAGCACGCGCTGGCGCACATCGAGGAGGCGGCTGTGCATGATATGCCGGAGGAACAGCAGCGCTGGTATGCGGTAAAGATTTTTGAGCGTGACGAAAAAGTTTTGGAAAAAATCAATCTGGAACAGTCTGTTTTAGACCATATTGAAAAAGATATACAGGCCGCAGAAACAGAACTGGACGATGATGCGGAAAGTATTATTACGAATGAGCGCTACATTTACATAGCCTCTGTGATTAAAGGCTGTTACAAAAAAAAGAACAGGGGAAAACTTTCTACATCAGATAAAATTGATAAAGTTGTCACCAACAGATTTGCGGCGCTCCCGATTTTTGCCGTCGTGATGATTCTCGTATATTATATTTCAGTCACAACTGTCGGTACATGGGTGACAGACTGGACGAATGACGGTCTCTTTGGCGCGGAAGGCGCCGGCTGGCATCTGTTTGGTATCGGAAGCGCAGAGTACGACGAGGCGACAGAAAACTACGGCGTAGAAAACCTGTTTTCGCAGTCAGAAATCGGAGAACGCCTGAAACTGGCGAGAGATGAGGAAGCAAAGGGCGATACGAATACGGTTGCCGTACAGACGTTGTATGATGATTTTGCCAGCGGCTCAGATTTCGGCGCTTTCTCAGAAGATTACGAACAGTATATCGAAGATGCTGATGCGCAATATGCAAAGGCGGTCGGAGATGATGAAGAAAGTATCAGCGAGCTGGTTGATCCGGTCATGGAGAACGCTCCGGATCCTGCCGACTACGGCGTCTGGGTGCCGGGCATCGCTACCCTTGCGGATAACGGACTGGAAAAAATTCATTGCGCAGAGTGGCTGAAAAGTCTGGTTGTAGACGGAATTATCGGCGGTGTCGGCGCTGTATTGGGCTTTGTGCCACAGATGCTTGTCCTATTCTTTTTCCTCGCATTTTTGGAAAGCTGCGGATATATGGCGCGGATTGCCTTTGTAATGGACAGAATTTTCAGAAAGTTCGGTCTTTCCGGAAAATCCTTCATTCCGATGCTGATTGGCTCCGGCTGTGGGGTTCCGGGCATTATGGCGTCGAGAACGATTGAAAATGAGCGTGACCGCCGCATGACCATTATGACGACGACCTTTATTCCATGTGGCGCCAAACTGCCGATTATCGCAATGATTTCCACCGCGCTGTTCGGCGGCGCATGGTGGGTAGCTCCAAGCGCATATTTTCTGGGCGTGGCGGCGATTGTCATTTCCGGTATTATGTTAAAAAAGACAAAACGGTTTGCAGGAGATCCGGCGCCGTTTGTCATGGAGCTTCCGGCGTACCATCTGCCGACGGCGGGCAATATTTTCCGCTCGATGTGGGAGCGTGGGTACTCCTTTATTAAAAAAGCGGGCACCATTATTTTGATTTCTTCCATTATTATCTGGGCAGGAAGCAGCTTCGGCTGGATTGACGGAAGCTTCGGATACGGTGTAGAAGAATTAAACGACAGTATTCTCGGATATATCGGCAGCGGTATCCAGTGGATTTTTGCTCCGCTTGGATTTGATAATATCCGCGCGGTGATTGCTACCATCATGGGACTGGTTGCAAAAGAGGAGGTCGTCGGCGTGTTCGGCGTAGTCGATTTTGCGGATATGACGAAACTTTCCGCATACGCTTTCCTTGCATTCAATCTTTTGTGCGCGCCTTGTTTTGCGGCAATGGGAGCAATCAAAAGAGAGATGAACTCTGCAAAATGGACGGCGTTTGCCATCGGATATCAATGCGTGCTTGCTTACGGAGTGTCGCTGGTTATTTTCCAGATTGGTTCGCTCTTTACGGGCGAGGCAAATGTCATCGGCGTCATTGCAGCGCTGCTTGTCATTGCGGTCGTGATTTATATGCTGTTCTTTAAAAAGTATCGGGAAGCCGACAAATTAAAAATTCAGGTAAAGACCAAATAGACGGATTTTTGCAGGAGGAAACCGAATGATTTCTTGGATAGAACAAAACATTGGGACAATTGCTGTGTTATTGGTTGTTCTGGCAGTCGTAGGATTTATTTTATATCGGGGCATTAAAAACAGGAAATCGGGGGAAACGACCTGTGGAAACGGTTGCGCAGGCTGCCCATACAGCGGCAGGTGCCATGAAAATTCAAAATAAACAGAGATTGATAAAAACCGGTATGGGAAGCGCCATATCGGTTTTTTATATGCAATACACAAATTTCCGACTACAAGCAACAAATATGTGGTATAATAACGAGGAAAATGCCGATGACGCTTGCGTCAGGAGGGATTTGACGAGTATCCCCATCGAGACGACAGTCGAGATGGTATAATAACGAGGAAAATCTCGATGACGCTTGCGTCAAAAGGGTATAATAACGAGGAAAATGCCGTCGGACAAATAAAAGGGAAAGGAAATCGAATTGTAAAAATCGAAAAAGTCAGATGAAAAAGGTAATAATTATTGGGGCCGGGCCTGCAGGGCTGACGGCAGGATATGAATTATTAAAACAGAAGGACTATGAAGTCGTCATTTTGGAAGAAACAGACCGTATCGGAGGCATCTCCCAGACAGTCCGTTATAAGGGAAACCGCATGGACATCGGAGGACACCGTTTCTTCTCCAAAGACGAGCGGGTGAATACATGGTGGCAGAATATCATGCCGACGCAGGGAAAACCTTCTTATGATGATTTGGTTTTAGGACATCAGAAAAACTTTGCGCAGGGCGGGCCGGATCCGGAAAAGGAAGACCGCGTAATGCTTATCCGCAACAGGGTTTCCCGAATTTATTACTCTAAACATTTTTTCGATTATCCGGTCAGCCTTAAATGGAGCACCATTAAAAATATGGGCTTTATTACAACGGTCAGGGCGGGCTTCAGTTATCTGCACGCAGTCGTAAAAAAACTGCCGGAGGATAATCTGGAAAACTTTTATATCAACCGCTTCGGCAGGGTGCTGTACGGTATGTTTTTTGAGGGATATACGGAAAAACTCTGGGGCAGACACCCAAGGGAAATTTCCGCCGACTGGGGAGCGCAGCGCGTTAAAGGGCTTTCCGTTACGGCGGTGCTGAAAGATATTTTTGGAAAAATGCTTCCGCAGAAAAATAAAAAAGTCGAAACCTCCCTGATTGAAGAATATATCTATCCGAAATTCGGGCCGGGACAGTTGTGGGAGACAGTGGCAGATGAAATTACAGGCATGGGCGGTGCGATTGTAAAAAACTGCAAAGTCAAAGAACTGCACACGCAGCAGGGCAGAATTACAAAAGCAGTCTGCATGGAAGACGGCATCGAAAAAGTTTATGAGGGAGATATTTTCATGTCCTCCATGCCGGTCAACGACCTGATTGCGGGCATTCGTGGCGGCGCTGTTCCTGAAACAGTACAGCAGGCGGCGGCAGACCTGCCGTTTCGGGATTTTGTTACGGTCGGACTTTTGCTCAATAAATTGAATCTCAAAAATCAAACGAAACTGAAAACTTTAAATAACATTGTTCCGGACTGCTGGATTTATGTTCAGGATACCGGAGTAAAACTGGGACGGATTCAGATTTTCAACAACTGGTCGCCGTATATGGTGGAAAAACCGGAGGAAACCGTATGGGTAGGACTGGAATATTTCTGCCGCGAGGGCGACGATTTCTGGAATATGTCCGATGAAGACTGTATCAATCTGGCAGTTGATGAACTGGTTTCTATGGACGTGATTGAGCGGGAAGATGTGCTGGACTCACATCGTGAAAAAATAAAGAAGGCTTACCCTGCATATTTTGACGGGTATGCGCATATGGACGAAATCATTGCGTATCTGAACACACTGGACAATCTGTACTGCATTGGCAGAAACGGACAGCACCGCTATAACAATATGGATCATTCGATGGCGACTTCTTTTGAGGCGGTTTACAATATTGTTCATAATATCTCTGATAAGTCGAACGTCTGGAATGTCAATACGGACAAGGAATATCATGAGGTGAAAGAAAATTCATAATCGAAAGTTTTTTATATCGTAAAAAATATCAGAAGAAAATCGGAGAAAATCAATGAACCATACGAAAATAATTCTCGCTTCCCAGTCGCCCAGAAGGCGCGAACTGATGGAACGGACAGGATTGGATTTTGAAATCATCACATCAGAGATTGAAGAAAAAACGACGGAGAAACAACCGGATAAGGTAGTGCAGGAACTTTCCTATATGAAAGCGCTTGACGTCTTAAACCGTATACGCAGCCAGAAGCCTTCGCAATCCGTTCTTGTAGTGGGCGCCGATACAGTTGTGTCGGTTGGCGGAAAGATTTTGGGAAAACCGCAGACGCCGGAGGAGGCGTTTTCAATGATATCCGAAATTCAGGGAGCTACGCATGAGGTTTATACCGGCGTTTCGCTGCTTCGGTATCAAAAGGAGAGCGGAAAGGTTGCAGCGAAGGTTTTTTCAGAATGTACCGAGGTGAAGGTATATCCGATGACGGAGGACGAAATCAGCCGTTATATTGCGACCGGAGACTGCATGGACAAGGCAGGCGCTTATGGAATACAGGGAGATTTTGGCGTTTATGTTGAAAAAATCAACGGCGATTACAACAATGTCGTCGGTCTGCCGGTTGCCAGACTTTACCATGAACTGAAAGACTTTATGGAATAAAGCGGGAACTGAAGAATAGAGCGGAGAAACTGAAAAAAATAAAGCAGAAACACTGAAAAATAATAAAGCGGGGCTGAAAAATAAAACGGAGAAACTAAAAAATAATGAAGAAAAAAGAAAAAACAAATGTCATGCGCGTGCTGGACAGCAGAAAAATAAATTATATAGAACATTATTACGGGGATACCGACGCTGTGAGCGGAACTGAAGTCATTACCGCGCTCGGCCAGAATTCCGAGCAGGCGTTTAAAACGCTTGTGACTACGGGAAAGAGCGGACAGCATTATGTGTTTATGGTGCCGGTCGCAAAGGAACTGGATTTAAAAAAAGCCGCGAAAGCAGTCGGGGAAAAATCCATTGAAATGCTGAAATCAAAAGAACTTCTGGGGCTGACAGGATATATTCATGGAGGCTGTTCTCCAATCGGAATGAAAAAGTTTTTTCAAACGACGATCCATGAAACTGCCAAAAATTTTGAAACCATTATGTTCAGCGGAGGAAAAATAGGATTTCAGGTGGAGTTATCGTTTGATGATTTAAAAAAAGTGATACCGGTGGACGTTGCGGATATTTGTAAATAAATCAGGCGTTATCAGCGACAGAATGAAAGTGGATACGAAAAGAGAGGATACTTTGCGATGAAATTCGGTATCATTGGAACAGGAATATGGAACGCTTTCTCAAACATATGGAAAGGGTTCTGGGCAGGGTTTAACAGCGTACTCAATTTCTTAAAAAAATATAAAGATATTTATCTGTTGATCGGGCTGTTTACGCGCGGGAAAAAATATCCGGAAACGGAGAAGCAGTACCGGTACGGCATTATTATCTGCGCGAGAAATGAGCATCTGGTCATTGGAAATCTTATTGATTCGATATGGGCGCAGACTTATGACAAAGACAAACTGACGGTTTTTGTCGTCGCAGACAACTGTACGGATCATACGGCGCAGATTTGCAGGGATAAGGGTTGTATTGTCTATGAGAGATTTGATCCGCAGCACGCCAGAAAAGGCTATGCGATGGAATTTCTTTTTGACCGGATTATTGAAGATTACGGAATTGACAGCCATGACGGATATATTGTCTTTGACGCGGATAATCTGTTAAATCCTACTTTTATCGAGGAACTCAATAAGGCGTTTGCTACGGGAGCCGGAATTGTTGTCGGTTACCGCAACACCAAAAATTTTGACACCAACTTTATTTCCGCCGGATACGGAATTCATTTTTATCAGAGCGTCGTCACTTACCACCGCCCAAGGTGCCGGCTTCATCTGAGCACCCATATTGCGGGAACCGGATTTGTGATGGCTTCCCGTCTTTTGAAGGACGGCTGGCACTATACCTGCCTGACGGAAGACACGCAGTTTACGTTAAACAGCGTGGCACAGGGAGAATACATAGCATTTTGTGAGGACGCGGAATTTTTTGACGAGCAGCCGTATGAAGTCAAAGTCATGGCGAGGCAGAGAATTCGATGGATTCGGGGACGGTTATATTCCTTTTTTTCTACATTGTCAGGATTGGTTCGGGGGATTTTTACCAACGGAATCAGAAAAGCGTTTTCCTGTTACGATATGATTATCTATTCCTTTCCCCACAGTACATACAATGGACTGAGGCTGTTGCTGTTTCCGTTTGTAAAGGGAGTAATCCGTCTGGGTGCTTCGCTGGCACTGGGACACGCTCTTGGAATTGGGGCGGGCAGCAAAACGTCGCAACCTCTGTGGCTGGCTCTGTGGGTTCTTTTTACAAACAATGTATGGGAAATCATCAAAATGGAATTGAGCGGTATCGTCGTTGTGGTCAGAGAGCGCAGACATATCCGCTGCTCCACACCGAAGCTGATTTGGTACACACTGCTTTTCCCATGGTTTGACCTGATAGGAGGGCCGCTGTCCATCATCGCCTTGGTTTCAAAATCACAGTGGAAACCGATTAAACATGACGAGGCGTTTACGATTGAGGACATGGGAATAAAAAGCAAAAATCGGGATAAGATAAAAAAATAAAAACATCAGAAAATAAAGATACAAAAAGAAAAATACCGGCGGCGGGATTTTTCTTTTTTTGTTTTATGGAAACCTGCGCAAAAGTTTCTGAGAAATAAACGCCTCCGCAGGCGCGCGGGAACGACGGGGTTCTGATGTATGAAAAATGAGTTTGGAGGTTTCATATGAACGGTTTGGAAATTGAAAAAGTCACCGGCAGGGAAATTCTTGATTCAAGGGGAAATCCTACCGTTGAGGCGGAGGTGACGCTTGCAGATGGAACAGTGGGACGGGCTGCTGTGCCAAGCGGCGCTTCGACGGGGCAGTTTGAGGCTTTGGAGCTGCGTGACGAACATCAGGAGAGATACGCGGGAAAAGGCGTTTTAAAGGCGGTTGGAAACGTAAATACGAAAATTCGCGACGTCATTATGGGAATGGACGCGTCAGATACTTATGCGCTGGACAGGGCGATGATTGAGGCGGACGGAACAGAGGATAAATCTAAGTTTGGAGCGAATGCAATCCTTTCGGTATCTCTGGCAGCGGCAAAAGCGGCGGCGAATACGCTGGAACTTCCGTTCTACCGGTTTTTAGGCGGGGTGTCCGCAAACAGACTTCCGGTACCGATGATGAATATTTTAAATGGCGGCGCCCATGCGTCCAACACTGTTGACGTGCAGGAATTTATGATTGTACCGGTCGGCGCGCCAACATTCTGCGAGGCACTCCGCTGGTGCGCGCAGGTGTATCATGTGCTGGCGTCAACTCTGAAACGGAAAGGGCTTGCGACCTCTGTTGGCGACGAGGGCGGTTTTGCCCCAAATCTTTCCGGCGATGAGGAAACGATGGAAATGATTTTGGAGGCTGTGACGCAGGCGGGATACAGACCGGAAACGGATTTTATGCTTGCAATCGACGCGGCGGCAAGCGAGTGGAAAAGCGGGGAAGCAGGCATTTACCGGCTGCCGAAGGCGGGAACGCAGTTTACGACGGAGCAGTTAATACGTCACTGGGAAAAACTTGTCAGCGCATATCCGGTGATTTCGATTGAAGACGCTTTGGACGAAGAAGACTGGGAGGGTTGGAAGAAACTGACAGAGCGGTTAGGGAATAAAGTCCAGCTTGTTGGAGATGATTTGTTTGTAACAAACACAAAAAGGCTTCGGAAAGGAATTACAGAAAAATGCGCCAATTCCATTTTGATTAAATTAAATCAGATTGGCACCGTATCGGAGACAATGGAGGCAATCCATATGGCGCATGACGCGGGGTATACGGCGATTGCGTCACATCGTTCGGGAGAAACGGAGGATACGGCGATTGCGGATTTGGCTGTGGCAATGGGTACCTGCCAGATTAAAACAGGAGCGCCCTGTCGGAGCGAGCGGGTGGCAAAATATAACCAGTTGCTTCGGATTGAGGAGCAGTTGGGCGGCGCTTCTGTTTATTCAGGAATGGAAGCCTTTCGCATCAGAAAGTAGCGTGAAATTTTATGTCGGATTTAAAAACAGACGGTTTCAAAACAGCAGAGAGCAGTAAAAAGAGGGCGGCGCTGCTTCTGGCTGTCCACAGCGCCCCGCTGCTTCGCGGGGTAAAAATGGCAAATCTGATGGCATTAAACCGGAATGAAATCGGAGCGGTAAAAAAACTGCTGAAAGGCACGACAATTTCATATCGTCTGTATCGGGGAAAAAATGACAGGATACTTCTCTATCTCTACCGGCGAAAAGAACTGCGCGGCTATCTGTTTCAGAAGCCTGTCTGGAATTTCCTGAAAGAATACGGTTATCAGGGGAAAACGCTGGAGTCCATGCTTTTCATTCTTTCCGGACGGCTGGAACTGTATCGGATTGGAAAAAGAACTTTTCCCCATGAAATCGGTGTCTTTCTGGGATATCCGCTGGAGGACGTTCAGGGGTTTGTAAAAAATCATGGCAGACGGTATTTGTATGCCGGATATTGGAAAGTATACCGGAATGAGGAATATGCAAAGGCGCTTTTCCGGCGGTTTGACGAGGAAAAAAAGTTTGTAATCAGAGAGGTGCTGTCCGGAAAAACAATCAAAGAAATTATTGTGTGAGGGCAGGATATATTGTAATGACAGGAGGAACAGTATGGATAAGGTAAATATCATATTTTGGAGCGGAACCGGAAATACGGCGGTCATGGCGGGAGAAATTGCCGAAGGAGTAAAGGAGACGGGAAAAGAAGCGGCGGTTATTCCGGTCAGTGAAGCGGATATAGAGGAGTTAAAACAGGCAAAAGCGTTTGCGCTCGGCTGCCCGTCTATGGGCGACGAGGTTTTGGAAGAATCCGAAATGGAGCCGTTTATGCAGGCATTGGAGAGTGAAATTTCAGGAAAACAGATATTGCTGTTTGGCTCCTATGGCTGGGGCAATCAGGAATGGATGCGCGACTGGGAAAAAAGGATTGCCGACGCAGGAGCCGTTGTCGTAGACGGCGGGGGCATTACGGCAAACTATGAGCCTGACGCGGAAACAAAAGAAGAATTGAGAGAGGCAGGGCGCGTTCTGGCAGGTTTGGTTTAGGCGGCTCATGAAATTCCTACTGATTTTGTATGGAAACACATTGATTTTTCCTCAAATATTTTCTATAATCTGATTATAAAAATTAGAAATCAATACTGCTTTTTTGCAGGAAATGGAGGGTTTTATGAAACGAAAAAATTTATCTGTGTTGCTGATATCGGTTTTGATAACACTTTCCATGGCGGTTCCGGTTTTGGGAGTGACCGGAGCGCAGAGTGTTGTGATTACGGGGAAAAAGACCGTTTCTAAAGGAAAGACGATTGAGCTTGACAGCGTAATTTTTCCGGATTATGCAGACGTACCGGATTATCAGATTGTGTGGAGTAGCAGTAATTCTAAGGTCGCGAAAGTACTGCGCAAAAATGACGACGAGACAAGGATTAAAGGAATGAAAGCCGGAAAGGCTACGATTACGGTAAAAATTTCCGGAACGAATTTGAAGGCTTCCTGCAAAGTTACCGTCAAAAAGGCAAAGAAGAAGAAATCCGGCGCCGCTGCGGCAAAAAAGAAAATTAAATCGTACAGAACTCAGGCAAAGAAAATCAAATCGCAGATTAACCGTACCACCTTGGCTGCCAATTATGCGCAGCGCAGAAGCCAGTACTTCAGTCTGGAAGGAAAACTGAAATCTGTCGAACATAAACTGGAACGGATCGAAGAACAATGGGAGACAAAGTACGAGTTTGGTCAGGTCAGTTATAAAACATACCGCTCTGTTGAAAAGAGCATCAATTCTGCCGACTATTATCTGGAAACAGTGGAACACGCTTTAAATCAGAAATTTAATTATGAGTTTGACGACTAAATTTACAGTATTTTCGCAATTTATGGAGCAATAGTTTTTACAGGGGAAAAAGAATGAGACTGTTTGGCCAGTTGAAAAATCATTTTAGGGAAATTGATTGGAAAAATGATATCTTTGCGGGAATTGTTGTTGCAATGGTATCCGTTCCGATTGCTATGGGTTACGCCCAGATTGCGGGGCTGCCGGTGGTTTACGGACTTTACGGATCCCTCGTACCGATTTTGGTGTTTGCTTTTTTAAGCACGTCGCGCCGGATTATGGTCGGCGTGGACGCGATGCCGGCTGTGATGGTCGGAGGACTTCTGACGCAGTTGGGCATTCAGGCGGAATCCAAAGAGGCAATGGCGCTTGTCCCGACGGTTTCACTGATTGTCGCGGTATGGTTTGTCCTGTTTTATTTTATCCGCGCGGGCAGAGTTGTAAAATATATATCTACGCCGGTGATGGGCGGATTTATTTCAGGAATCGGAGTTACAATTATTCTGATGCAGGCGCCGAAGCTCTGGGGAGGAAGCGCAGGCACCGGAGAAATCCATGTGCTGCTGAAAAACATTGCCGGTCAGCTTTCGTCTTTCGGACTACCTTCCGCAGTTTTAGGATTTGGGACGATTGTCATAATTATGGTATGTAAAAAAATCCTGCCGAAAATTCCAATTCAGATTGTAATGCTTGCCGCCGGTGTTTTACTTCAGGCAATATTTCATCTGGATACATATGGAGTCAAAATGCTGCCTGAGGTGGCGGCGGGGCTGCCAAAGCCGGTAATTCCGGACTTTACCTTATTGAGCGCGGATATCCGTCCGCTGTTGCTTCAGTCGTTTAGTATCGCGGCGGTGATTATGGCGCAGACGCTTTTGGCAACGGGAAATTATGCGATGAAGTATCATGAAAAAGTAGACCGCAACAAAGAACTTCTGGCATATGCGGGAATGAATTTCGCCGGAGGAATCGTGGGCTGCTGCCCGATTAACGGTTCTGTTTCCCGAAGCGGGATTGCGGCCTCCTATCGCGGGCGCTCGCAGATTGTTTCTGTGACTGCCTCTGCGGTCATGCTGCTTTTACTGCTGTTTGGCACGCCGCTGCTCAAATTTTTGCCGGTGCCGGTTCTGACGGGCATTGTAATCACTGCGCTGATAGGCATTATAGAAGTTTCCCTGTCGAAACGTCTCTGGGAGACAAGTAAAAACGAGTGGCTCATTTTTATGCTTTCGTTTGCGGCGGTTTTGATTTTCGGAACTGTTTTCGGCGTGCTGATTGGCTGCGCTTTGTCGTTTGCGGAAGTGGCAATTCGGGCTGTCACGCCGTCCACAGCATTGATGGGACGGATTCCGGAACAGGGAAATTTTTATCCGCTGAACCGCAACAGCGCGGCAAGGCCGATTAAAAATACGGTGATTTACCGGTTTAACGGAAATTTATTTTTTGCAAATATCGACCGTTTTGAGCAGGATATTCTTGAAGCGGTCAAAGAGGATACAAAGCAGGTGGTCGTGGACGCGCGCGGAATAGACAGTATTGATATTACGGCTGTCGACCGTCTGATGGCGTTTCACCAAAATATGCAGCAGAGCGGAATTCATTTTTATATGACGGAGCACGCGGGAAATCTCAATGACCGGATTCGTATGCTCGGCGGAGGCGAACTGATTGATCGGGGCGTGATGCGCCGGACGATTACGCTGGCGCTGCGTGACGCCGGAGTACATAAACCTTATGAGCTGGAGGGAGCGCAGGAGAGCGCGCCGGAAACGGAAATCGAATCGGTGGAGGTGCTCGCTGAATTTGAGTGGGCTTTCGGAAAAGACGCGGGACACAAGCTGGAGCAGATGGCGCGTCAGATGGCGGAACTGCTGCTTGAGGCGCTGGCAGAGGGAACAAAACATTTTTTCCTGTTAGAGGAGCATGGCGTGCAGACGGAATGGGGTACGATTGGTCTTTTTGATGAAAATGCTTTCTGGGATTATCTTGAAATTTATCTGGAAAAAATTGCAGAGGAAGGAAAGGTCAGCGAGGAGGAACTAGAACATCTGGAGCGGTTGATTGAACAGCGGAGAACTGCCGGAGAAAACAGGCTGCAGGAATTAAATCCGAAGGCACTTGAAATTCTCTCAAAACACCAAAGGGAAATCCGCGATCATCTCAAGAAAGCGCTGCCAAAAGAGTATGCGCATATCCATAATTTAAGAAAACAGATCAGAGCGGGAATTACCCATCAGGCGGAAACAAAGGAGTGAGAGCCGGCATGGACATGAAAGAAAAATATGAAGCGTTAAAAACATATCTCAGAGAACTCGGCAGTGTGGCGGTCGCTTTTTCAGGTGGCGTGGATTCGACATTTCTGTTGGAAACGGCGCATGAAGTCTTAGGAGAGCGCGTCCTTGCGGTCACTGCAAAATCCTGTTCATTTCCCAAAAGAGAGTTGGCAGAAGCAGAGGCCTTTTGTCAAAATAAGGGTATCAGACATGAGGTGATTTTGTCGGAGGAACTGGAGATTGAGGGGTTTCGGCAAAATCCCGTAAACCGCTGTTATCTCTGCAAACGGGAATTGTTTGGGAAAATGATTGCAGTTGCAAAAGAACACCATATTTCATACATTGTCGAAGGTTCTAATGTGGACGACGAAGGAGATTACCGTCCGGGCATGAAGGCAGTGGAGGAACTTGGAATTAAAAGCCCGTTAAGGGAGGCCGGTCTGTGCAAGGAGGAAATCCGTCTGCTCTCAAAAGAGAACAATCTTCCCACATGGAACAAACAGTCGTTTGCCTGTCTTGCCTCGCGTTTTGTTTACGGGGAGACCATTTCAGAGGACAAACTCTTTATGGTCGAACAGGCGGAACAACTGTTGCTTGATTTGGGCTTTCATCAGGTGCGCGTCCGAATTCACGACAGACTTGCGCGGATTGAGGTGGCGCCGGAAGAACTTTCCCGTATTCTTGATTATCGGACGCAGATTACGGAAAAACTGAAAAGCTACGGCTTTACCTATGTGTCCTTAGACTTGACGGGATACCGCACCGGAAGCATGAATGAACCGTTAAAAAAGTAGTATGGAAAACCTGTCAAAATATTGATTTTGGCAGGTTCATTTTTTACCCCCTGTCGTTGACAGAAAGAAAAGAAAGAACTATAATACCCATAAAACATATAGGAATTGAAAAACGGGGGGGGTACACGATAAAACTGTCAAAAAAGAGCAGATGTATGATATATAAAATTTAAAGGAGAAACTGTATGAACGGTCAGGAGTTTCTTGGAAAACTGCTGGAATACTATCAGTCGTCATTTGATATTGTCCGTCCGTTTGAAACGGAATGCGGCAGTTTTGACGCGTATGCGGCATTTAATGTGACCAGCGCCAAGTATGTTTTAATTAAAAAAGCGCAGTTGTGGCAGGCAAAGTGTTATGAGCACGCGTTTTTTTCATGTGTTACGAAAATGGACGGGGACACACTGCATAAATTCAGGCAGCAAATCATAGATTATATCGAACCGGAATTGGTGCGTAAAGGTCAAAACTGTACGGAAAAAGACCATATGTATACTTACATTACCGGAATTTTTCTTTGTGAGGAGGGAATTTCCACGCAGGAACGACAGGCGGTCAGAAAATTCCGCTTCTTTAAAAATTACCGGTTTGGAATCCGGGGATATGCCGAAGCGCGCCTGCTGGTCTTTGACTTGAAAAATAATAAAATATACGGAAACCGCGCAGCGAAAGAACTGGTGAAAGGATACGGAAAAATTTTTCAGGAAGGGTTCTGACATGCGCAGATAAAGGCTATAAAGGGGACGACCTTTTAAGATATAGCAAATCTACATTCTAAAGAAAAAGGAGGAAATTTTATGAATGCAGTAGTTATTTTATTGGTAGGAATTCTGATTCTTGCCGTTGCTTATGTCACCTACGGCAGATGGCTGGCAAAGCAGTGGGGCGTTGAGCCGAACAAAAAGACTCCGGCGCATGAATTGGAAGACGGCAAGGACTATTGTCCTGCAAAAGCTCCGGTGCTGATGGGACACCACTTTTCATCAATCGCAGGCGCCGGCCCGATTAACGGCCCGATTCAGGCTGCGGTATTCGGCTGGGTGCCGGTAATGCTGTGGGTGCTGATCGGTGGTATTTTCTTTGGCGCGGTTCACGATTTCGGCTCTCTCTTTGCATCAATCAGAAATAAGGGACAGTCCATCGGTGAAGTTATTGCGGATACAATGGGCAGAAAGGCAAAAAAGATTTTTCTTGTATTTTCCTATCTGACATTGATATTGGTCGTAGCCGCATTTGCTTCTATTGTGGCAAACACGTTTACCGCAACCTATACGGAAGGCGGAGCAGTAGACGTTGCCGCTTCTTCCGCAAATGCTTCGACAGCGATGATTTCCATTTTATTTATTGTGATTTCCATTATTTTCGGTCTGCTGGTATACCGTAGAAACGCTTCTCTGTTAGTATCTACGATTGTCGGCGTGCTGGCAATTGTCGTATGTATGGTAATCGGCATGAATTTCCACCCGCTTTATCTTGACAGTACGGCGTGGATGGTGATTGTGGGCGTTTATATTCTGATTGCTTCCGTAACGCCGGTTTGGATTTTACTTCAGCCGAGAGATTATCTGAGTTCGTTCCTGCTTTACTTTATGATGATTGTCGCAGTTGTCGGCATTATCGGCGCTGCAATTATGGGGCAGGCAAATATGGATATTCCTGCGTTTACAGGATTTGTTGACAATGCACAGCATGGCGTGGGCACTTCTCTTGGAATGCTCTTTCCGGCGCTGTTTATCACGATTGCCTGCGGAGCAATTTCAGGATTTCATTCCCTTGTCGGCTCCGGTACGACCGCAAAACAGCTTGATAAAGAAACAGATGCGCGTCCAATCGCTTACGGCGGTATGTTAATCGAGTGTGTTCTGGCAATTATTTCCCTGTGTGCGGTAGGTTATATCTGGAAGCAGTATGTTCCGGACGGTATTACCACGCCGACAGCGGTATTTGCTACCGGTATTTCCCAGATGTGCGCGACAATTCCGTTCTTAAAGGGAGCAGAAAGCGTTATTTATTCCATGCTGATTTTGGCTGTTTCAGCGTTCTGCCTGACTTCTCTGGATACTGCGACACGTCTTGCACGTTATATGTTCCAAGAATTCTGGCTCAATCCGGGCGAAGATGTCAGGGAGGCTTCCGGTTACAAGAAAGTGCTGACGAATCCATATGTTGCAACGGTTATTACCGTTGTTCTGGGTATCGGACTTGGCATGACAGGTTATGCAAATGTATGGCCGCTGTTTGGAGCCGCAAACCAACTGCTCGCAGCATTGAGTCTGATGGCTGTTGCCGCATGGCTTGGAAAAATCGGAAAGAATAATAAGATGTTCTTTATTCCGATGGCATTTATGCTGATTGTCACGATTACTTCTCTGTGCCAGACAATCATCAATAACTTTAAAAATATTTCCGCAAATACCGACGCTGTTTGGAGCGGCGTCCGTCTTGTGATTGCGGTGCTTCTGGTTATTCTTGCGATTGTCATTACCATCGACAGTATTAAGACACTGATTACGCAGCGCAAGGAAAAGAAGGCATAAACCATTCAGAAAATCTGACAAAAAGCGGGTGAACGGATTAAAAACGTTTCCCCGCTTTTTTTGCGCGGAAACAATAATTTTGCTTCCGGCAGAAAAATTGTTCGGTCTTTTTCATTGCACTAAGATGGTGGTTATGTTAGAATATTAAACAACTATGGGATAGTACGCCTAGGGAGACAGAATATGCTGAATAATGAAAAAATCATACTAATGACAAAACTGTCATTGTACGAACAGAAAAGTGAAAAAAAGCAGATTTCCACAAGCAGATATTTCAAGGGAGATTATATGTCGCTCAAGATGATCAGCTCTTTTATTTATATTACCGTTGCTTATCTGCTGTGTCTGGCGATGATGATTGTGTATGCGGCTGACAGGCTGTTTGCAAGCATGTCGACGACGGGAAAATTCACAGCGCTGGTCGTGGTTATTGTGGGCATCTATATTGTAGTGACAGTAGTCTATATGATTTTTTGTTACGCATTTTACTCTCATAAATTCAGTCAGATTAGGAAAAAGTTAAAAGAGTATAATGGCGATCTGAAGACGCTGCACAGGATTCAGGAATTGGAATATGACGAATTTAATGACGAGTTGGAAGACGGGGAACAGGAGGAAGCGCAGTGGTAAAATTATTAGAGTGGAAAGAAAAAATAAAAAACATTTACGCGGAGCATGAAGTATATATGCAGCCGCTTTTAAAGTTTCTGATACTTCTGATTGCAATGATTACAATAAAGTTCAATTTTAATGTGGACAATATCGTCAGCTCATGGATTATTGTTTTAGCGTTTTCCATTATCTTTGCTTTTCTGCCATGGGGCATGATTGTCACAGGTCTTCTGGCGGTCATTGAACTTGATATCTTTTCACTGTCTATGGAATTGGCGGGAATGGTACTGATGCTGATTTTAGTCATGCTGATTTTGTTTTTCCGCTTTGCGCCGGAGCAGGGATTGTTTTTGATTTTTGTTCCGCTGGCGTTTTTCCTGAAAATACCGTATCTGATTCCGATTGCGGCAGGACTTTTATTTGCGCCGACCGCAGTTGTTTCGGTTACTTTCGGAACGATGCTCTACTATATCATTGATACTGTCTGCGCGCACAAAGAGGCAATTACCAATATTGCCGGCGGCGACAACACGCCGACGGGAAGCTTTACGATTGTAAAACTGTTTACGGGAAATACGGAAATGTACTTAATTATGGCGTCGTTCGTAGTCACCGTCCTGCTCGTTTACTTTATCCGGAGAATGTCCGTCAACAACGCATGGCTGATTGCCATTATCTCAGGCGGACTGTTAAATTTTGTGATTATTATGGTCGGAAGCCTGATATTGAAAATAGATTATTCCACTTTGTGGCTGACGATTGGAATGATATTATCGCTGGCGCTTGCATATATTTTACAGTTCTTTGTTTTTTCTTTGGATTATACGAGAACCGAGCATACGCAGTTTGAAGACGACGAATATTATTATTATGTCAAGGCTGTTCCGAAAATTAACGTGACAGCGCCGGAAATGAATGTAAAAAGAATCAATGCGCAGCGGAAAAAGAAAAATTTTTCCAGAGGAAATAAAAAATAATTTCTTTGCGTTTTAATAGTGTAAAAAGTTAGGTAATTGCGAAACTCACTAACGTTCGTTTGCAATCTTGAACCAAAACAAGGAAGAATTCGTGTTCCTCACGAAT